>JAEWIG010000019.1 GCA_023387295.1 Bacillota bacterium
GATTGAGAAAAAGGCAAGAGAATTATGTGAACTGTTTCAATACCAAGAAATCAGAACACCTATTTTTGAGCATACAGAATTATTTTTGCGCAGTGTTGGGGATACAACAGACATTGTTCAAAAAGAGATGTATACCTTTGAAGATCGTGGGGAGAGAAGCTTAACGCTTAGACCAGAAGGAACTGCATCTGTTGTTCGCTCCTTCGTGGAAAATAAAATGTACGGTGCTGTCAATCAGCCTGTCAAGCTTTACTATATGGGACCAATGTTTCGCTATGAACGGCCACAAGCAGGTCGTTATCGTCAATTTGTTCAGTTCGGTGCAGAGGCAATTGGCAGTGCTGATCCAGCCATTGATGTTGAAGTGATTGCACTAGCGATTTCTTTATATCAATCTTTAGGGTTAAAGAAAATAAAGCTCGTCATTAATAGTTTAGGTGATAAGGATAGCAGAAGTGATCACCGTGCTGCATTAATAAATCATTTTCAACCGAGAATTGGAGAGTTTTGCTCAGATTGTCAAAATAGATTAGAGAAAAATCCAATGCGGATATTAGATTGTAAACAGGATCGTGAGCATGAACTAATGCAAACAGCACCATCCATTATTGATTACTTAAATGACGATTCGAAGAAATATTTTGAGAAGGTACAAGAGTATTTGAGAGCGTTAGATATTTCCTTTGAGGTGGATCCAAATCTAGTTCGCGGACTCGATTATTATAAACATACTGCATTCGAAATTATGAGTGATGCAGAAGGTTTTGGAGCAATTACGACTCTTTGTGGTGGTGGCCGCTATGATGGTCTTACTGAAGAAATTGGCGGTCCTGAAGCTCCAGGAATTGGTTTTGCTATGAGTATTGAACGTTTTATTGCAGCATTAGCTGCTGAGAATATTGAGCTTCCTGTAAAGGAACATATTGATTGCTATTTAGTATCACTTGGTGAAGAAGCAAAGGATTATACAGTAGGTCTCCTACATAAGCTGCGTCAAGCAGGATTTTCTGCAGAAAGAGATTATTTAGATCGAAAAATAAAAGCGCAGTTTAAAGCAGCTGACCGCGCAAATGCTAAGTTTGTTGCCATTTTAGGTGAAGATGAACTAAAAGCAAACAAAATTAATGTGAAATCAATGGACACTGGTGAGCAAATAGAAATTGAGCTAGATTCATTTGTAGAAAAATTTACTGATTTAATACAGAAACAATCTTAATCAACGAAAGAACGTTGGCTAGGAAACTAGGAGGAATTAACATGTTTGGGAGAACGTATTACTGTGGAGAAGTAACTGAAGCTGCCATTGGAGAAAAAGTAGTTCTAAAAGGATGGGTGCAAAAACGACGTGATCTTGGAGGGTTGATTTTCATAGATCTTCGTGACCGGACAGGGATTGTACAAGTCGTGTTTAATCCAGAGGTTTCCAATGAGGCTCTTACTGTAGCTGAAAAGGTAAGAAGTGAATTTGTCCTTGATATTGAAGGAACAGTCATTGCCCGAGAGGAAGGCACGATTAATGAGAGCTTAAATACCGGGAAAATTGAAATTAAAGCGGATAAAGTTACTATTTTAAATGAAGCGAAAACGCCGCCTTTTTCATTAGATAATAAAACAGAGGTTTCAGAGGATGTTCGTCTGAAGTATCGTTACCTTGATTTAAGAAGACCTGTTATGTTTGAAACTTTTAAAATGCGTCATCAAGTAACAAAAACGATGCGGGAATTCCTCGATGGAGAAGGTTTTCTCGATGTGGAAACACCAATTTTAACGAAAAGTACACCAGAAGGAGCACGCGATTATTTAGTTCCAAGTCGTGTTCATCCAGGTGAATTTTATGCATTGCCACAGTCACCACAAATTTTCAAGCAATTATTAATGGTAGGCGGCTTTGAACGTTATTATCAAATTGCACGCTGCTTCCGTGATGAAGATTTACGTGCTGACCGACAGCCAGAATTTACACAGCTGGATATTGAAATGAGCTTTATGAGTCAGGAAGAAATCATTACTCTCATGGAGAATATGATGAAAAAAATCATGAAGGAAGTTAAAGGCCTTGATATTCAAACGCCATTTCCACGAATGATTTATCAGGAAGCAATGGCTCGATATGGCTCTGATAAGCCAGATACACGCTTTGCGATGGAATTAGTCGATTTATCTGAGATTCTAAAAGATTCAGGATTTAAGGTTTTTGCTGGTGCTATTAGCTCTGGTGGCCAAGTAAAAGCAATTAATGTGAAAGGTGGAGCTGCACAGTATTCTCGAAAGGATATTGATGCACTTACTGAGTTTGTTTCAAGATATGGAGCAAAAGGTCTTGCTTGGCTAAAAGCTGAAGAGGATGGCTTGAAAGGACCTATTGCTAAATTCGTAGCGGAAGAAGAGCAAAGCGCAATTAAAGCAACATTATCTGTAGAAAATGGAGACCTTCTATTATTCGTAGCCGATAAGAAAAGTGTTGTTGCAGATGCACTTGGTGCACTTCGTTTAAAACTTGGAAAAGACCTTGGATTAATTGATGAAAGCAAGTTTAATTTCTTGTGGATTACAGACTGGCCATTACTTGAGTACGCTGAAGAAGAAGGCCGTTACTATGCTGCCCATCACCCATTTACGATGCCATTCAGAGAAGATATAGAACTTCTTGATGAAAACCCAGCTGAGGTGCGAGCGCAGGCATATGACCTTGTTTTAAACGGCTATGAGCTTGGTGGTGGGTCACTACGTATTTTCGAACGTTCTATTCAAGAGAAAATGTTTAATGTCCTAGGTTTTACGAAGGAAGAAGCGTATGCACAATTCGGCTTCTTGTTAGAGGCTTTTGATTATGGAACACCGCCACATGGTGGGATTGCACTTGGTCTTGACCGGTTAGTTATGCTTCTAACAGGTAGAACGAATCTTCGTGATACGATTGCATTCCCAAAAACAGCAAGTGCAAGCTGCTTATTAACAGAAGCGCCTGGTGAAGTTAGTGGATCGCAATTACAGGATTTACACTTAGCTTTAGATATTAAGAAAGAGAAAAAAGAATAATTTTACTCTAATATCATTAGTATTAATGATTATTTTTACCTTTTGCTTGCTTGAAAGAGCGGTATGGGTATGATAAAATACAATTAATCAATAAAGAGTCCTGATGTGTTCGTTGTATATCCTAAATTTTGACCGAACATATTACCTTCGGGAGTCCGGTGTTTCACAGCAACGTAAATGCCTTGAATGTTAGAGGACTTACAGAAGCTGCGAGCAGGACACCCACCTGCTAAGTGCGGGTTCAAAATGAAGGCAACGAAAGCGACGGCACGATTGGGGCTCTCTTATACATAATTAAATTTTTGCTAGGCTCTTTTTTCAAAGATGCCTAGCTTTTTATTTTTATGGTTCTGTTAAAGCCCTATTTGATTTAATTTGAAATCTATTAATGATATTTTTACACACTAGCAGGTACTTTAAAGGACGTAGCCAATTTATACTGAGCGCAAATAGTATTAATAATGGTTTGGACTGGCAAAATCGATTTGATTTCAGAAACTCTTGAACCAGCAAAAACAAGGCCGTTTTCTACATCTCCGCCAACTGACTTAAATAGAGAGTCTAGTGTACAGAAACGGTAAGAGCAATTTTTTAAACAGTTCTGGCATTTAAAGATTTTTAATTTCTCTGAAGTCGTAGCTAGCTCTGTAAAGGTATTTTTAATGGCACGACCTTCTAAGCCAACTGTTGTTTTCAGGAGAATTAAATCTTCTTTTTTTGCTGCAACATATTTTTCTTTAAAAGAAAGAGGTGCATCACATTCTTCACTAGCAACAAATCTGGTTCCCATTTGGACACCAGAAGCACCCATTTGAATTGCTTTATTCAGATCGTCTCCTGTCAGAATGCCACCTGCTGCAATGACCGGGATATTTACTGCTTCAATAACTTCAGGAAGGATATCAAATACATTACGATCCGTCCCTAAATGTCCTCCAGCGTCAAAACCTTCTACTACGATTGCGGCAGCTCCTAATCTTTCGGAAATTCTGGCTAGCTTTGCAGAAGAAACGATTGAAATAACAGGAACTCCATACTCTCTTCCCCAAGCATACATATCTCTAGAAACACCTGCACCTGAAATAATAAAATCCACTTTCTCTTCCATCGCAACTTTCATTTTCTCAGCAAAATCATTCATGGCAAATAACACATTAACTCCAATATAACCTTTCCCATTTGTAAGCTCTCTTGCTTTTCTAATTTCAGTTCTTAATTCTTCTGTTGAGATCCCTGTACCAGAAATAGTTCCGATGCCACCTGCGTTTGCAACAGCTGAAGCGAGTCCGCTTAAGGATATAGCAACCCCCATTCCACCTTGAAGGATTGGTACTTTCGGTGTCATATGGCCAATTGTTAATTGTGGTAAATTCATGTTAATACCCCATTTCAATGAAGTTTTTTGATTTGTCGCTTAATGATAGCATCGTAAATTTTTTAATAATAGTGACACTTGTCATCTGGTACTAATAGTTGATATCATTTTCTGGTGACAATTTTGTGACAACTTTGAAGTTGGAGCGCAAAATAAAATACTTATGAGCATCTGCATCAAACACAATATGCAAAATGTCGTCGGCCTCATTTCCCTACGCTTACGATTACTTCGTTAACATCGAGGCTTGCTCAATGAATCCGACGACGATTTTATTTTTACATTGAAGAAAGTATGTTATATTCATTTACGGGTAAAACAAAATAAACAATATATGTTGTATGGAGTGAGATACATGTTGCATCAATTTTCTAGAAATGAACTAGCGATAGGAAAAGAAGGACTTGAAAAGCTGAAGAATAGTACAGTAGCTGTCCTCGGTATTGGTGGGGTGGG
>JAEWIG010000071.1 GCA_023387295.1 Bacillota bacterium
AAAGACTTGAAAAAGATTTATGCTTATTTAAAAGAAACGAATATAAGAAACTTTGCTGTATTTGTTGTAGGTGTGAATGTTTTACTTCGTGCTGGTGATTTACTTTCTTTGAAATGGTCAGATGTACTAGATGAAGAGGGGAATATTAAAAAGAAGTTTAGAATTACAGAAGATAAAACAGATAAGATTAGGGAAATTAGACTTAATCAAGATGCTGTAGCAGCGTTAGAACTTTATAAAGATTCTCTTAAGTCGTTTAGTAGTAATGACTATGTGTTTGCATCTAGGAAAAAGAATAAAGACGGTGAAAACAAGCTTGATGTTAAAGCGTTGCATAAGATTATTAAAGATGTGTGTAAAGAATTGGGTATCAAAGGGAACTTTGGAACTCATACACTTAGAAAGACTGGTGCTTATCACATTTATACAAATAATATAGCAACTAATCCTACGATAATTTCATACTTACAAAAGATATTAAATCACTCTTCACAAGCTACTACACTGCGATACATAGGGATTGAAGCAGAAGAGATAGATGACATATTTGATAACTTGAAACTATTCTAAAGGCTCAAAATGAGTCTTTTTTTATTGTCTTTGGGTAGGGGTATTCTAAATGAAAAGTAAAAATCGCTACAGCAGACATCACAGATTTTTTTCTAAAATTTTCTACCCCTTAAATTTGAAAGGATAATGATTTATGAATAAGCAGCAAAAAGAATTATTAATCACTCATTTACTTAAACATTTTTCGGAAGATGAAGTTAAAGACATATTAAATAAGTATAGAGACAAGTTAACTGGTAAAGATGGTCTTCGTAAAAAAATAGCTGAAATAGACAAGACTTATTTTGGGAAAGCGTATTTTCCGAAGTACTTCGAGCGACCTTCTCCATTATTCCATGAAGAAATAGAAGAACAACTTCAAAAGATACTTGATGGAGTTTTAAAGAATGTCTGTGTTATTGCACCACGGGGTTTTTCGAAAAGTACACTTTGTTCATTTAAAATTCCATTGTACTGCTTACTATTTCGAAAGAAACCATTCATTTTATTAGTCAGTGCTTCAGAGGATATGGCACAAGACTTTCTTAAATCGATTAGAAAAGAATTAGAAACTAATGAAGCTATTTTAGAAGACTTTGGTGAGCTAAAAGGTACTACTTGGAATAGTGATAAATTAGAACTTACGAATAATACTTGTATAATGGCTAAAGGTGCTGATAGTACCCTAAGGGGTATTAAATATGGTGAAATGCGTCCTCACTTGGTTATTAGCGATGACATTCAGAAGGACTCCAGTTCAAATAGTGAATCTAAAATGCAAGCGTTAAAGAACTTCTATTATGAATCACTAGGAAACATTGGAGATACTTATACATCTAATTTGTTTATAGGAACTAGAATGGGTGAGACTGATCTTGTTTTAGATGTTCAAAATAACCCTACATACTTTAGTCTATTTTACCAAGCTGTAATTTCATTTGCAGAAAATCAACAGTTGTGGGATGAATGGGAAGAAATAGTAAATGATCTTTCTAATCCTTATCGTTTATCAGAAGCAGAAACTTTCTTTGATAAAAATAAAGAAGCTATGTTAGAGGGTGCAGAAGTCATTTGGAAAGAAAAGATGGATTACTATGACTTAATGTTAAAAAGAATTGAAATAGGAGAAGATGCTTTTGCAAAAGAGCTTCAGAATGATCCTAAATCAGCAAAGGATAGATTGTTCCAAGAATTGAAATATCATGATGGAGCTAATCCTCAAGATATGGAACAAGTGGTATTAACAATAGACCCTTCATTGGGAAAAAACAACCGAGCAGACTTTTCCGCTATTTCAGTAACAGGAAAAGACACTGACGGTTATTTTTATGTAATCGAAGGCGATTGTAGACGGTTAAAGCCTAAACAATTAATTGCGGAAGTAGTTGATAAGGTTAAACGTTATCCTGTTCATCGTATTGGAGTAGAAACAGTTAACTTTCAAGATTTATTGCGTGAACAGTTGGAAGCGGAGTTAGTTAAAAATGGTTTTTATATTGACATTGTTCCTATTAATTCACGAACTAAGAAACATGAAAGAATAATTGGATTACAGCCATTAATAGAAAACGGATATATAAAATTTAACAAAAATAATAGAGTCTACAATCAACAGATTTTGGATTATCCAAGTAAAAATGATGATGCAGCCGATAGTTTGGAAATGTCTGTTTCATTGCTTAAAACTCACAATAGACTGCAATCATTAGATAGAAGATTACTTGGAATTTAATTAGAAAGGTGATGTATATGCTTAGTCCTGAACAGATTAAAAATGCTGTTAACGAACACGAAAAAAAGTTAGCACATTATCAAAATTTAAAAAACTATTACATTGGTAAACATGCCATTTTAAATAGGGTTCTAGATGATCCTTTGAAACCAAATAATAAAATAGTTGTTGCTTACCCTACAACTATTATTGACACAGCAGTTTCCTATCTCGCAGGAAATCCATTAACTTATTCTAGTAGAACAAATAATGAATTGTTTTTAAACAGATTAAAGGAAATCTTCTATATCAATAATGAAGAAGATGTTAACACAAAGATCGTTAAGAATATGAGCATATTTGGTAAAACTTATGAATTGTTTTGGATTTCTGACAAGGATGGAGAGGATTTAAGGTTTGCTGAATATTCTCCGTTAGAAATGCATGTGAAAACAGATTCAAAAGGAAATGTGATTTATGCTGTAAGACCTTGGAAAGAAAAAGACGCTAATGGAAATGACATTACTAAAGTTGAAGCCTACGATTCAAACCGTATCTATTACTATGCTTCTGATGGGAATGGAAATTTTACCTTAGATCCAAATGAGCCAGTTATTGATCATTATTTTGGTGAAACACCAGTTAATATTTACATTAATAATGATGAAGAAATAGGAGATTTTGAACAGTTTATTCAAATGATAGACGGCATTGAAAAATTACTATCCGATAATTCGAATGAAATAGAACAATGGGTAAACAGTTATCTAAAATTAGGTAAAGCGAAGGGAACTAAGCCTGAAGACATACTTAAAATGAGACAGGATGGAGTCCTGTTATTAGAAGATGTAAAAGATGCAGAGTTTCTTGAGAAAAATGTTAATACAGAATTCCAAAGAAATTACTTTGAGACATTGGATATTTTAATCCATGAGCATTCTGGAACTCCTAAAATGACAGCAGAGAAATTTAGTTCTAACCTTAGTTCTTCAGCGTTAAACTATAAACTATTTAATCTTGAGTCAAAATCAATGGTGAAAGAAAGAAAAATGACTCGTGGATTAAAAAAGAGAATAAAGTTTATTTGCACATATCTATCTAAACAAGGTCTCAACTATAATCCTTTAGATTTAACTTTCTCTTTCTCTAGAAATGTACCACCCAACAGAGCAGAAATTACAGATATGATGGTAAAGCTTGCTCCATACCTTGACAGACGCACTCTCTTATCAATGCATCCTGATATTACTGATGTAGATTTAGTCCTAAAAAGACTTAAAGAGGAAGGGGATGCAATGGATTTAGAAAATATTATTAGAAAGAATAGAAATATTCTTAGTGGAGTAAATTCAGATGAATAATTCTAGACAAGAGCTTTTAGATTTATTGGAGGAAATTTATTCTCAAGCAGAAGAAGAGTATATTACAGTTTTAGAAAACTATAAGAATAGCATGGATAAAGTAAATCTACTTATTGCAGGATTGTTTATTTCACATGCATCTTCTGGAATCTTAGATTATAGGTCACTTTTAACAAAAGGTATTCTCAATAAACTAAAGTATGATATTAAAAATGAAATTCAAGAGAATGTTGAGAGTGAAATTAGTAATTTAAGAAATGTTCTCCATGATGTTTTTAAGAAAGCATACTTAAATTTGTCTAACTCTTTAATGGAAAACACTGAATTAGAAGTTAATATTGATACACTCACTGATGAATATGTTGATAAACATGTTGATTTCGATTGGTCAGGTATACATTATTCAGAACGAATTACGAATAATCAATCTGCACTATTCAATACGATATGGACATCAATAATTATTGGTATTCAAAACAGCGAAAGCATTGATGAGATTGCAGATAATGTTTCTAAGAGTTTCAATAGTAAAGCTAAACATTCGTTAAGTTTAATGACAACTGAAGCAGCAAGATTAATTTCTGATGCAATAGATAATATTTACAATAACAATCCGTTTAAAAGAGTTGAGTACATATCAGCCTTGGAAGTGAATACTTGTGGGGAATGTGCAACTTTACATGGTAGCGTCTATGATATTGATGATCCATCAAGACCTATGTTACCTAGACATAATAGATGTAAGTGTATATATTTACCCGTTATTTAAAGTCACTCTTTGGTGGCTTTTTTATATTGTCTTGTTTCTCAATTTTAGACGCAATAAATAGGAAATTGAACAAAAATTTATGTGTTTCTGGTGCTGAATAAGTGTTAGAAGGACAAGGAGGCTATTAATAATGGAGTTAAAAGATGTGCAACAGTTTTTATCAGAAAACAAAGATTCAAATGATGTAAAAGGATTGATTCAGGGCTTGTTGGGCGTTGATGATATTCAAAATTTACTTCAAACAAATAAAGATTTTACTAGTTGGTTTGATTCAGAAAAAGATAAGCATCACAACAAAGCTTTAGATACATACAAGCAAAAAACTCTTCCAAAATTAATTGAAGAGGAGATCGCTAGAAGAAATCCTAACAATAAGAGTCCTGAAGCTTTAGAGGTTGAAAAGGCATTAGCAGAAATAAAGCAATGGAAAACAAGAACAATCCGAGAATCTGTTAGAAATGAAGCTCTCAAATTTGCTACAGAACACAAATTACCATCTGATGTAATTGATTACTTTATCACTCTTGATAATGAGGACGATGATGAAGGAACAAAAAGTAAAGAAGCTACCATGAGCAATTTAACAAAGCTTAAAGATACTTGGAGTTCTCATTTACAAACGGTAGTTAATGAGCAGTTAAAGGGTAGTGGCTACACTCCTAAAGACACAGGAAATCAAGGAGCGGCTTATACTCATGACCAACTAAAATCTATGACAGCAGAACAAATTGCATCATTAGACGATAGCGTAGTTAATCAAGCGTTATCGAAATAATTAATTGTCTTGTTTTTCTATTTTAGACATTAAAGATGAAGTAGTTAAAAATACATTTAAATTTGAAAGGTAAAGGTGACTAAATATGTCAGTACAATCATTTATTCCTCAAGTATGGGAAGCAAAATTATTAAAGAAATATCGTAAAGAGGCTGTTGCAGAACTTATCACAACAAAGCCATCTAAAATTGAAGGTAACAAAATTATTTTTAACCGCACTGGTACTGTAGCAGTTAAAGACTATGCTGGAGCAGTATCTTGGGATGAAGTAGCAACAACTCCTATTGAAATGAACTTTAATCAAAAGAAATACTTTGCTATTCAAGTGGATGATGTTGACGCTGTTCAAGCAGCAGGAGATTTATTAGACAGTCATACTGAAGAAGCAGGAGAAGAGATTAAAGAAACTATTGATACTCATGTACTTGGTTTCTATACTGGTGTTCATGCTGATAACGTAATTGGTGATGATCTTGCTCCTAAAGCTCTAGACAAGACAAATGTTTATGACTATATCGTTGATTTAGGTACTTTGTTATCTAAAAAGAAAGTCCCTAAAGCTAATCGTTTTGTTGTAATCAATGCGGAAGTATTAGGCTTGCTTTCTAAAGACGATCGATTCACTCGAAACCCTAATGTATTAGCAAATGGGCTAGTTGAAGGGCAAAGAATTAATGGAATGCAAGTAGTTGTTTCAGAAGAAACTGCAAATGTTACAGGAAAACTTAAGATTATGGCTCTTCATAAGTCTGCAATTGGACATGCTAAACAGTTTGATAAAACTGAAGCTATGCGTTTACAAGGTGCATTCGCTGATGGTGTACGTGGACTTGTGGTTTATGGTACTCAAGTTTTACGTCCTGAAGCAATGGCTGTATTAACTGCAACTATTGGCTAATTGAATACATAAAAATTTTAGTATGGAGGACGGGGGAGCTTATTCCCTGTCCTTTTAATATTTGAGGTGATATTAATGTTTTTTAAAAATAATGTAACAGGTTTAGTTTGGGAAGTGGTTAATCCTGATCAGATTTTACGTTGTGAGAATGATCCTGATTATACCAAAGTAGAAGAGCCTGTAATGAAGGAACATCAGAAAAAGGCAACTCCTAAAGCTGAAAAGCCTAAGAGAAAACTTAAATCTACAGAAGAAGGTGAATAAAGTTGTCATCTCTTGAAAATGTAAAATTACTTTTAGACATATCAGAAGGAGACAATACAAAGGATTCTCTAATTAGTTTGTATATTAATAGAGCAGAGAACTTTGTAAAAGCAGACTGCAATCAAGAAGAATTAAACCCTAGTTTACGTGATGCAGTAGAAGAAATAGCTGTTATCTTTTATCAAAATAGAGAGTTTGAGGGAATTAAAAGTACAAGGGAAGGCGACATGACAACTAGTTTTCTTAATACTCTACCTTCTCATGTAATAAGCATTTTAAATAGTAATAGAAGGTTGAAATTTATATGAGAGAAGTAACAGCTTATTTATTCTCTCCTTCTTCTGGATATCTTTACGATGAAAATGGAAATGTCAAAAAAGATAAGCAAGGTAAACCAGTGATGGCTCTTCCTAAAGCAGACATTCCATTTTCATTGAGAAGTTGGCAGCCTTTTGGCACTCATCAAGCGAATAGTAGATTTGGTTTAAATGCTGTAGAAGTAAACTTTAGATTCTTCTGTGATCCTGACGAGCGGTTAACACTTAACAAAGAATTTATGTTTAAAGAAAGCAAATATAAAATAACTTGGGTATTTCCATATAATTCTCACTGTGAAGTTTTAGTCAAACTTCTACCAAATTAAATTCCCCCTCTGGCTAGTTTTCCCCTCTCTCCCCTTTATACTAGCCAATTATTCCCTCTCAATATAATCACATTAAATAGGTGTTTATAAGAGTTCGCATTATTTGCGTTCTTTTATAAACACCTATTTTTTTAATATTTTTTAAGGAGTGTTTAGAATGTCAAAAGAAAACATGAAAGTTCTGATTTATGGTTATTTAGATGAAACACAAACTACTAATAACATTAATAAGCAATTAAGACGTATTGAAAAGAAATTGAAATTAAATATTGGGATCGACAATAAGCAATTAGCTAACTTAGTACGTGACGTTGAAAGAATTCAGAGTAAACTAAGTCGAAAGGTTACACCAATTACAGAAAACGATACAAAGCAAGCAAGAGTATTTGTTGATTCAATTGACAAGGCTGTTGAAAAGTACAGCAAATTAGGTCAAGTAAAGATTAATCAAAAGATTAATCCAAATACGAAAGAAATTGAAGCTTTTACGTTAGCTGTTACTAAAGCAGATGGAAAGTTAAAAGAGTTTCAATTTACACAATCAAAGCTAAAGGGGATTCACGGGGCAGGGAACTATATGCTTACTGGGGAGTCCTTAAAAGATAACACTTCTCACATTAGAGAAAGACAGCTACAGCAAGAGCAACAGATTAATAAACAGATAGAACAACAAAATCAAAAATTGAAGCACCAGTTAGAAATGTACAAGCAAGAAGCAAGTTTGAAAGCTAGAAATTTAATAAATGCAAATCAAGGTAATAAGAACTTTGATGAATCGTCTGTTAGAAACTGGCTAAACTCAGTCAATGCGTTAAATACTAGAACTCCGCAAGCAACACAGCAAATGGATAGGCTTAGAATGCAGTTTAGAAATATTAGTGCTGATGCTCAAGCTTCATCTGGTCATATGCGTACCTTTGGAAATACAATGGAAAATGCGTTTTCAAGGATGCCTATATACATGCTTGCATCCGCAGCGATATTTGCACCATTTGCAACTTTGAATAAGTTAATAGATACGCTTTATGTTATTGATGAGCGACTAGTTACAATTGCAAAGGTTACTGAAAATGTAAACATGTCCGATGTTTTTGATAAAGCTACAGACTCAGCATATAGATTTGGTAGAACCATTGATGGAGCGTTAGAATCATTTGGTGAGATTGTTAAGTTAGGCTTCACTGCTAAAGATGCAGGAATTTTAAATGATAGTTCTTTAATGATGGCTACTGTGGGTGAAATGGGAGATGTTGATGCTGCTAACTATCTTGTAGCAATAATGAGACAGTACAAGCTAACTGTAGAAGATACTTCTAAAGCGGTAGACGCATTCAATGAACTTTCCAACAAGTCAGGTGCTACAGTTCAAGGGTTATCTCAGGGAATGTCTAAATCTTCATCCAGTGCAGCTATGGCAAAAGTAAATTTTCACGAATTAAACGGAATGCTTGCTACAACTATAGAAACCTTAAAGATGTCTGGTAATGAAGCAGGGAATTTCTATAAAACTTTATTCAGTAGATTCCTAAGAGAAAGTACGCAATCAGCCTTAACTG
>JAEWIG010000100.1 GCA_023387295.1 Bacillota bacterium
GGAATAGGAAGTATACTGTTAAACGAATTAGAGGAACGTTTAAGAAAAATTGGTGTAACTACAATAATTTTATTTACTTCAAAAGGAAATAATACAAGCAAATTTTATCTTAAAAACAATTTTTCTATATGGGATAGCATGGCGATGATGGGGAAGGATATATAAAATATATTATCTTAATACAATTCTATAAGAGTTGTGAGACAGAATATTTAATGTCATGATTTAATAACTAAATATTAAAGCAGAATACTGTATTATTCAGAAATGAAATTACGGTATTTTTTATGTCGCACTCGGAATAAACTGTTCAATAATCAAAACCAGCTTCTTAAATGGGCAGGTAGGTTCAATAAAAGGAGGGAAAAAGTGAAAAAGAAGACACTTAAATACACTATAATAGGGATTACTTCTTTTTTTCTGATTTTGTTTGGATTTTACTTATTAATTATGAGGTATTGGCAAGGAGAGTTTTTTAAGTACGATAATGGTGTGACAATTGAAGTTTATAATTCTAGTAAACAAGAAATAACGGATTTAAACTTCTTTTTTTCTTTTGATGGAAATGAAGTACATCAAGATCTAGGTAATATTAATAAATTGGAACCTGGAGAAACTGTTAGTATATACAGTCGTCATATAGAAGGCACTGGTAGTGATCGGAGTTTATATTTACAATATCGACTTAACAAGATTGAGACGAATGTTGAAAGCCTTGCTTATTTACCTTCTTATAAACCAAGTAAAGTAGTGATTATATTGGAAATAACCGGGGGTGATAATGAGGGTAAACTTTTGTTTAGGGGAAAAGGGTTTGAAGATATGTTTGGTCCATATGAATTTGATTTGACATTTAGTTAAAAAGAAATGATGAAATCCACAGCCTTCTGTTCGTATTTTATATAGGAGTCGTATACTATCGCGTAGCAGTAACACCTTATAAAAGGTGTTTTTTCGTACTCCAAATGGGTAATTGTGGTACTATTTATATAGATATTAAGAATGAGCGATCTTACTTTATGTCGATGGAAAGTTGTTCGATGTTTTAGTCTATGACATAAATCATTAATTAAATAGGTGGGATTAAATGTTATCGACGGAAAGATTAAAGTTTAGAAAAATGGTAAATGACGATATATCAATATACCATAAATGGAGAAATGACTTTGAAGTAATGTTTTCAACTAGTCTATCTTTAGATTTATATTCTTTCGAGGAAACAAAACATTTTGTTGAGAACATTATTTTGGGTTCGAGTAATTCTAAAAGTTATATTATTGAGGACAAAGAAACGAATAAGCCGATAGGTGTAACATCACTAGTAAATATTGATGTCAAAAACCAAAATGCTGAAGTCATTATCGATATTGGTGAAAAAAATTATTGGGGAAATGGGTTAGGTACCGAGGCATTAAAAATAATCTTAGAGTATGCCTTTTTAGAACTTAACCTTTATCGAATTTCTTTAAGAGTCTTTTCTTTAAATTCAAAAGCAATTCATATTTATACTAAATTAGGTTTCAAACAAGAAGGTGTTAGCAGACAATGCTTATACCGAAATGGAGAATGGCACGATATTATTCAAATGGGTATTCTTAAAGAAGAATATCTCGAGAAGTAAGTTTCTTCAGCATAGTGATTTAGTTTGATAAAAAAGTTTAAGCCAACAGATTTCTGTTGGCTTAAACTTTACTTATTATATTTTGATTACTCCGGAATTACTTCATAGGCCAATTTCATGATTACATCCTTATGTTGAGGATATTTTGCCAAAAGTTCATCCTGTGTAAACAATTCAAAGTCCTGAAATTCAAACCCAGGCGAAACCATACAGCCTACTAAAGAGAATGTATCTTCCTCCATAACAGAGGAACCGAAAATAGAGTTTTTTGGAACTAGCACTTGAGGGACTTCACCTTTATCTAAGTTTATTCCTAATTTCTTCTCATGATATTCACCATTTTCATCAATAACATGAATGGTTAATGGGCTTCCAGCATGATAATACCATAACTCATCGGATTTCAAACGGTGGAAATGCGAGATATCATTAGAACCTAATAGGAAGTAGATACTCGTATAAAGCTTTCTCTTCCCTTCAAACTCCACTGTTAATTCTTGATCAGAAGTTCGTTCCTCAGATTCAAATGTTCTTTTATAATACCCACCCTCTGGATGTGGATCCAGTCCAAGCTTTGATACATAATATTGTGCATCATGTCCATTCATAGCAAAATACCTCCTGTTGAATATGTATTATTTCTTAAAACATTACCAAACAAATAACCCTACAACCATTGCCGTTAAACTTGAAACAAGGAGACCGCTGACCAATAATAACCATGTATACTTTGCAATGAAGTTAGATTTTTTATCTCCGAATAACGCTTGCATACTTCCAAGGATTATCCCTATTGTCGCAAAGTTACAGAAAGAAACAAGGAATGTAGAAGCAACAGCTTCAGTATGCGGATTTAAGCTTGAGACCATTTCACTTAAGTTCGTCATGGCAACAAATTCATTTAAAACAATTTTCACACCCATTAATTGACCTACAGCAAAGATTTGTGAAAACTCCACACCCATTAAAAAGCTGATTGGCGCAAAAATCACCCCAAAGATATTTTCCAGCGTAAGATGATCATTAAACAATCCTAAGAAGGTGTTGGCAGCTGTAATAAGGGAGACGAATCCAATAAGCATGACGGCAATAATTAATGCCAATTTCCCACCTGTCATCATACTTTTAGAAATCATATCAAAGAAATTTCCCTTTTCGGATTTCGGTGAAGAATATACAATATCTTCTTCTTTCGTAACACGATATGGATTGATTACAGAAGTAATGATCAATGCTCCGAGCGCATTCAAAGGGATTGCGGTTAACACGTATTTCGCATCCAATAATTGTAAATATCCACCTAGCATCCCTGCGCTTACGCAAGACATACTAATCATCGCAATCGTTAACAGCCGCTTGTCATTCATTTTATTTAATTGATCACGCGTTACCGCCAATGCTTCATTATTCCCTAGAAACATTACTTGTATCGCATAAAAACTTTCGAAACGGGGAGTTTTCGTAATTTTAGAAAATACCCATCCTATTCCATTGATAAGGGCTGGTAAAATGCCAAAGTACGTTAAGATATCAAAGAATACCACAACGAAAATAATCGGCATTAAAACATTCATGAAAAATGTGAAGGTTGAGCCATCAAGAGGGGCGAATTCTCCAAAAACGAAATTCACACCAGACATCGAACTGCTAATTAACCATAAAAAGAAATCAGATATCGTTTGAATCACTTTACCGCCAATATCTGTCGATAACATAAACCAAGTTGTAGCTAATTGCAAGACAAACAAGATAATGATTGGCTTTACCGCCACTTGCTTTTTATTGAATGACAAAAGGAAACTTACACCCAACAAAATGATAATTCCAATAACATTAATAATAAAATACATAGATGGTTTTGCTCCTTTTGATTTTCTGGTTGTCCGACATTAAAATTATTCTCACAGTTAGATTCCATTGGCCCTCTACGTTTTCTACTATCCGATTATTTTACACAATAAACGGAGAACTCAAAATTTGTTATTAACTATTTTTGTATAATAAAACAGAAATCCCCAGGAAATATTATACACTTAACAGAGTGAACAATATTTTCTGGGGATCAAAAAAATCAGACTCCTATAACTCGTACATAAGAGAATGAAACACCAATATATCGCTACTCATAGTCGAAGCCTTTATGGGGTTCGGTAGAAACTCGCAGGCCATATCCCTGCTATTATATGAGAGAAAACTATTAAATTTTTAATGTCAGGTCAAATTATAGCAGGATATAGCAAAAATATAAAGTTATTTTAAAATAATTATTTTCTTTAAAGTTTGCTATACTTAATGAAAGTAGTCAAAAGTCTTGCCTTGATCAGTTAGGATTGGGAGCAAAAAAGGTACCAATGTCGCAACAATGTGCTAAGCACTGGTACCAGTAGCTGTTCTAACGCTCTATAGACCTTCTATGCGATATTTGAATCTATTCAACTAGTTCCCATACATCACTCTTGCCTGGCTTTTCGCCAAGTGTCCACCATTTTGCTTTGTAAGTGTGACCATCAAAAGTAACGAGATCCCCACTAGTGTACTCAGTCTTTTTACTCCATTCTATTATTGGTGCTGGGGTGCCACCAGCTTCTCCTTTTTGCCATACGTCACTAGAACTTGGCTTTTCGCCAAGTGTCCACCATTTTGCTGTATAGACATGACCGTTATAGAGGACTCGTTGCCCAGCAGTATATACTTTGGATTTGTCCCAATCTGTCACAAAGTGGAAGATTGGTGAATCTGGTGTCGTTCCATTTTTAAATTCATCATTAATGACTGATTGTAATGCAAAGCTACGATCTGATGATAATTCCCAAATCATTGCCCCACCAAGACCGAGATTTTCAATATAAGCTACTTTAGCTGCGATAGATTCTGCATCATCATATGTGACAAATTCCTTGGTTGTTTCATTGAAAAGGTATGGAACTTGTGCTGCATCATTCCAATAGCGTGTATAGCCATTTTTATTAATATACTTTGCCGCTAAATCGTCATACTCCAAAATACCACCTTGCCAAGTACCTGTTCCCACACCTTGACATGCTAGATACCCACCGTTTTCTTCATTACCTTCACAACTCGCCCATGATTTCCCGTAGAAAGGGAGACCCATTACGAGCTTCTTAGCTGGTACCCCATTATCTAGATGACCTTTGATAGCGGTTGCAACATCTGCTCCAACGTTATTCACTCCGGCATTTTGTGCTTTGTAGTCACCAAATAGTGGTGCGTTATGTCCGCTAGTAGACTGCCAAGCTCCGCTGAAATCGTAGGTCATAATGTTGATAAAATCAAGAATTTTCGAAATTTTATCTAATTCATTATTTACAGGATAGGAGAGACTAGCACCAGATGCAATTGTTAATAAATATTCTTTGCCATCTTCTTTTTCAGCTTTATCTAATGCTTTTCTAATCTCTTTTAATAGTAGTGTATGATTTTTCTTATCTTCAGGACGTTGACTATTGCCTACTTCTCCGCCCTGTACAGGATATTCCCAGTCAACATCTACACCATCCATTTTGAAGGTACGAATGAAATCGACTGCTGAGTTAGCAAAAGTTTTTCTTAATTGCGAATCAGCTGCAACATCAGAGAAACGGTTAGACCATGACCAGCCCCCAACAGAAATCAATGTTTTAAGATGTGGATGTTCTTCTTTTAATTGTGCTAGTTTGCCAAGGTTACCGTAGAGTCCGTTAACCCCACCATCGAATTCCCCACCCCAGCTACTTTGTGCATCAATCCACGGATCGCCAAGAACAACTGAACCATCAGGGATATCCTCTGGAGCTGTTCCATCACCTTTGTCACATGCTGCTGATGCAGGGTTCCCATGGATACCATCGAAACAAATATCTGCGAAAGCATAGTTAATATGAGTCAATTTTGTTGCATTGATATCCTCTACTTGGAAGTCCCTTCCATAGGCACCCCAAGACATAAAATATCCGACTACCTTATAATCATCATCTGCAGCTGCATTTGCTTTTACTGGTGATAAGGCTAGGAATAAAGCCAAAATTAAGAGCAAGCATAGTGCCGTGAGCAAAGCCTTTTTTCGATTGAAATCTAATATTGCCATCCATTATTCCTCCTAAATTATTACTTAATAGATTGATAGGATAACTGTTGTTCTTGAAAAATATATATAGTATCAAGTAGTGACATAAAGTTATTTATCTCATCTACCACTTCCCCCTTATTTCAATTCATTCGTTCTAATTGTCATTACAATTCGGATATATCATTCTGGTTATCATTACAACTTACAATAAGAAACTTTTCATGAAATATCAATCTGTTTTCCGAATATTTAGAAATATAAACAATTAGTACTATATAAAATTTGCTAACATTTGATTTGATTAGATCTTAATACATAGATGTAGATGGACAAATGAACTATTGGAAATGTAGGGGCGATTTTAACGAAATTTTTTAGCCTAGTGGGGGTGAATTATTTTGTAGAAAATGAAAATATTATTTACTATAAATAATTTTGTGAAGGTGTATACATTTTACCTTTGTGTTCGTTAAATAAGTGAAAGCAATGAAAATATGAAAGAAAGAAGCACAGCTATGACAGATGATTTGATTACATCACTTTATAAAGAAAAAGCAGGTATTATTAAAAAGTTTTTAATAAAAAATGGATGTAGTTTGTTAGATGCTGAGGATATCGTACAAGGAACATTTGTAAAGGCAATTCAATATATGGTAGAGCTTCATGAAAAGAATATTTCAGCTTGGCTGTTTAAGGTAGCGCTGCATGCTTACTATGATTTATGTCGAAAGAACAAGCGACATCCGAGCTGCTCCATAGAAGAACAAACTCAATTTTTCAAAGGATTAGCAGATGAGCTTGATGGCGAAAAAATGCTTTTATCCAAAGAAAGAGTTAAAGAAATAGCACAAGTCGTCAATAAGCTAAATCCAAATCAACAAAATTTATTGATATTAAAATATGAAATGGAGCTTTCCTATAAAGAAATTGCAGAACTAACAGATACTGATGAAAAAACGATTAAAACCTATTTGTATAGGGCTCGTTTAGCTTTCAAAAAGAAATGGGAGGAGACGAACGATGAAATATTCAAAGATGGATGAATTATTTAATTATGAAAGCGCCGATACAGAAAAAATTCTAAAAGAAGCAAAAGGGAAAAGCTACGCTCGAATTATTTTAATTAGTTTAAGTATGGCCCTTTATATTTTTGGATTGATTTATTTAGAAAAGCTACAACTTACACCGTTCCTACTGAATAATAAAATTTCGAAAATTGACTCTTATTATAGTGTATATGGAGCCAATACGCACCTAGGAATGTGGGACGAAGAATACCGTTTCATTGGTAGTAGTGCAACAGCGCCAAAATATAAAATTATTGATGGAAAACCAGTAAGCTTAGGGGAAGTAAAAGTTCCGGGAAAAGTAAACTTAAATGAATTCTCATTAAATGATAACTGGCCTGAAACTGACACAAAAGATGTATTTACGTACGATGGTGTGAGGAAATTGCAATTCTATCATCCATCTGTAGTTTACGAGGCATACAAAAACGATATGAGTTTAGTAGCAGAAATTCCTGACTATAAAAAAGTTGAGATGGGAATCTCTTTTGACAAACCATACACATTACAAGAAGTTCAACAGATGCTGCCAAAAAACGTGAAATTTCAATGGGCTTGGATAGATAGTTATGACGAAATTGTATTACAAGGAATGAAAGCATCAGATGGGACGCCTTCGATGGTTGTATCCGAAGAGAATGCACCGGGATTTCATATGTATGATCAAGTAGGAAAAACAATAGATAAGCCAAAAGAGAAGTTTGTGGAAAACTTAGAATTAGCTTTAAGGAATAAAAGTAGTTCCAATAACGACATAAAAAGGATAGTTGATTTTCTTCAACGAGAAAATGAAAACATCAACACCGATAATATCATGATTATTGGAGCTGTGATTACAGGCAGTCCAAATGATATTTTAAGTGTGCAACATAAAGAATACGTAAAAGCGGCTGTTTTAGGAGCTGTTGTAGATAAATATTAAAGGAGTGAAAAAATGATGAAGGCTATTATGAAAAATAGACCGATTCTATTTGGAGGTATAGCATTTGGTATTGTCTCTCTTGTGCTAAATTGTATATATATTATTTTTTTAACATGGCACACGTGTATGATGTGATACATGTTTTCCCAATCATTTTTTTTATGGAACCTATTATTGAAAAAATAGGATATATGGCGACTCCGTTTATGCTTTTACCAATAGCGGTTGTTTTCGATTTTATTAGTGGTTTACTTTTCGGATGGATTGCCAAAAAACTTACAAAAACACCACTTGCTTATGTAGTAGCTTTATTACTTCTATTTAGTTTTTATTGGGTAGTTATTACGTATCAATGGATTTTGATTATATAATAGAAACGGGCTAACACAGAAAGTGAGTGAAAACTGACTTTCTATGTTAGCCCTTTTTAGTAAAATGAAAGTAGAATAAAATTAAAGACCCCAGAAAAGTTGATAAGTCAACCATTCTAGGGTCTTTTGATTGCCCTTTAAAGAGCAATTTAATTAACGAGAGTAGAACTCAACGATTAGAGATTCGTTAATTTCAGCTGGAAGTTCAGAACGCTCTGGTAAGCGAGTGAAAGTTCCTTCTAATTTGTCAGCATCGAAAGTTACGAAATCAGGAATGAAGTTGTTAACTTCGATAGCTTCTTTAACGATGTCAAGGTTGCGAGATTTTTCGCGAAGGCTGATTGTTTGACCAGGAGCTACGCGGTATGATGGAATATCAACGCGCTTGCCATCAACTAGGATGTGACCATGGTTAACAATTTGGCGTGCTTGACGACGAGTACGAGCTAAGCCTAAACGATAAACAACGTTATCAAGACGTGATTCTAAAAGAATCATGAAGTTTTCACCGTGTTTACCAGACATTTTGCCAGCTTTATCGAATAGGTTACGGAATTGACGCTCATTTACTCCGTACATGTGACGAAGCTTTTGCTTTTCTTGTAATTGTAAACCGTATTCAGATAATTTTTTGCGTTGGTTTGGACCATGTTGTCCAGGAGCGTAAGGACGCTTATCTAATTCTTTACCTGTACCGCTTAGGGAAATTCCTAGACGACGAGATAGTTTCCAGCTTGGACCAGTATAACGAGCCATTTAAGACTCCTCCTTTAAATGTTTTTATTTTGGTAAAATAAAAACAGATGTGCACACCAATTATGACTATTTTGTTTTTCTCTGTACCTTCGCCCCAGCAGCACGGGGTTACACAATACCCCATCAATAGGAAATCAAAGGTTGACTTTTTATGATTAAAATACAAAAAAGACAACAAAATTTCTATTGAGGAACAAAATAAGAACATAAATGAGCTCACATAGGCTGCGATATTTTACACAAAGAGTATTATATTACTTTTATATAAATAAAGTCAAGGGGATTATTCACTCAAATCCATTGAAAAATAAGTATTTTATACTAATTTTCAAAATAAATATGTTATAATTAGAAGAAGTAGACAGAGAATTAGAGTGATTATTGTGAAAGAAACCTTTAAAGAGAAGATTACCCGATACATATTAATTGTTTTTTTTGTTTGCATAACCATCTTTGCTTTTATTTATCGGCAAGAAAAGCTAACGATAAGGGAGTCTACTCATTCTCCTCAGGCAATTGTACTCCACACTAGTATAGACGAAAATGACAATCCTGTCGTCCTTCTGTACGAGCATAAAAATAATCAACACACATTAGGGATCTACGAGATTGAACAACAAAACCGATATAAATTTAATAGTAGGTATGTCGTATATTTTGATAATGCAGTAGAGCAATTATCCTTAGATCAAAATGAAGATGGTATCTGGGTAAAAAGTAATGGGGAGTCGCAGTATTTCAATATGAGCTTACAAGAGGAGAAAGGAAACTTGGAGACATTAACAACGAGTACCCCATCTAAAGTCCCTTTTACCTATAATAAAGAAAAAGCAACGATTATATTTAATGATACGCAGTCGATTTCTTTAAATGAAGAAGAGGTTCCGCGAGAACTCCATGCGTTGTCAGAGGATGGTTCCTCTTGGCTCGTTCTTACGGATAAGGGAGTAAAAATTGCAACATTAATTGTGAATTAGGTTTTGATAATAAATATAGATTAAATTCCTTTGTTTAAATGATTGCGCAATTTCTAGACAATATGAAATTGTCCATTATTAATAAACAGTAATTATAGGTGATGATTGAAATGGTCATGCTTGGACAGCAGATAATATTAAAATTAAAAAGTGCTTTTTTGGACATTCTAGGTCCTGAAAACGGTGAATTAACCTATGATAATTTAATAATTGGAATGCTTGAAGCCATTAAGGAATTGACGAACGCCCAAGAAGCAACTTTGTTGAGCTATAACGATTGGAAGCAGGAAGTTGTCATTGAAGCGTCTACTGAAGAACACGTAGACCAAAAATGTGTGCAGGCATTTTTATCGTGGGAAAAAATGAATAGATTTTCTCATTCTAGTAAAATTATCAGGAAACACATTCCGGAAGTAGAAGGATATTGTGTAATACTAGTTCTATCCATTAAAGAGAAAATGCTGGGCTATATCATGTTGAAAGAAAATAATGGTAGTTTTAAAGAATTACCCGATGATTTATTGGAAATGATAAGCGAGGAGACTTCACAATTTTTGTCCAAGTCACGGAGCTTAGTTCAAATTTTTTCAGAAGAGAAGAAATACAAGCAGCTTTTCCGAGTGACTGAAAAGTTCCATTCGACTATGAATATGGACGATGTGCTTGGAGAAATTATTTATACATTACAGGCTGTATATCCAACCTTCACTTACTACCTTCTTCTATCACATGATAATAACCGGTTAGAGGATTTGCCGATAAAGGATTTAGAATATGATAGTGAAAATATAGCAGCGATGCAGGCATATGTAACGGGAACCTCTCAATTCGAGGATTCTATACAAGAGAAAAGGTCCATCATGTATGCTCCACTTAAAGGAAAACAGGGAGTATACGGAGTGTTACAAGTAATCGCTCCTAATACATTGGTGTTTCCCAAAAATGAAGTTGAATTTATTTCATTGCTTGCAAATACAGCTGGAAGTGCTCTTGAAAATGCCCAGCTTTATCAGCAATCAAAACGATTAATCAAAGATCTTAAGTTAATTAATGAAACCTCTCACCAATTGAACTCAAATTTACGCTTGGCGGATACCATCACCTTTATTACTGAGCAGATCATAAATTCATTTGATGCGGAAATAGTTGGGTTTATTTTATTAATTAATGGGGAAACCAAAGTACTAAACGGTAGCACTGAATTTTTCCATACTGAAGCTGCAGAGAAATATATTGTACACATAAAGGAAAAATTGCAAACAGAAAATGAAGCACTTTTCATTGGCGATTTTAATATATTTGTTGGTACGAATGGCTTGTCCTACAAATCAATTATGGCTGTTCCAATGAATCAATCAGGTGTTCAAAAAGGATTTGCACTTGTTATGCATCAAAATCCATACCATTTTACCTTCGAGGCCTTTAAGCTGCTGCAATCACTTGTCCATCATTCAACTCTAGCGTTTACGAATGCAATGCTAAGGGAAGAGTTGGAGAATATGGTTGTAACCGATCATTTAACAAAGTTATTTTCGCGTAATTATCTTGACGATAAAATTCAACAATCTATGAATGAAGATCATGAAGGTACATTTATCATGATCGATATTGATAATTTTAAATCTATTAATGATACCTTTGGACACCAAGTTGGTGATGATGTCATCATTCAGGTGGCCGATCTTATTAGTGCAAACATAAGAGGGTCAGACATTGGTGCTAGATGGGGTGGAGAAGAACTGGCCATCTATTTGCCTGGTGTTTCATTATCTGCTGGTGTTGTCATAGCAGAGCGGCTTGTAAAGAAAGTCTATGCTCAAACCCAACCACAAGTTACAATCTCATGTGGTGTTTCTCATTGGAGCAGAGGTGAAAAAGATACTTATGCATCCTTGTTTAAGCGGGCGGATAAAGCATTATATGTAGCTAAACAAACAGGGAAAAATAAAGTGGTCATTCAAGAAAATAATAAAATTACTTAACTCGGACCATGTCGTGGATTTCTGCGACAGGTCTTTTTTTGTGTGAAAATTAAATCGTCGTCGGTTTCATTGAGCAAGCCTCGATGTTAACGAAGTAATCGTAAGCGCAGTGAAATGAAGCCGACGACATTTACATAATATGGTTCAGAGCAGAAGTTCATGATATTTTTTTGTAAGAAAATATAATTGTCGGTCGGTGTACTTGTAATGATATCAGGATCTATTTAATGATTTTTCTGAAAATAAAATACTTTCAATAAAATAGTATTTCATTTATGCTATAAGCAGGAGTACTTTTATTGGGAAATGAAAGCGTTTACGATTTAAAGGGGAGATTTTTAATGGAAGAAAGACGTTCAGCAAAATTCGAAACAAAAATTATTCATGAGGGTTACGATCCAGAACAATATCGCGGTAGCATAGTACCACCAATATTTCAAACATCAACTTTTACATTTGAAACAGCAGAGCAAGGGGAAAGAAGATTTGCCGGTGAGGAAGAAGGGTTTATTTACACACGGCTTGGCAATCCGACCGTTAAGATACTTGAGAGTAGAATGGCAGCTCTTGAAAATGGAGAAGCAGCCCTTGCCTTTAGTTCAGGAATGGCTGCTGTATCTGCCATCCTGTTTGCATTAACAAAAACGGGTGACCATATATTATGTTCACAAGGAGTGTATGGCTGTACATTTGGCTTGCTAGAAATGATGGAGGAAAAATATAAGATTAGCCATGATTTTTCTACGATGGAAACGAAAGAAGAGCTTCTGCGTGCAATTCGTCCAGAAACGACTTGCATTTATGTAGAAACACCAATAAATCCAACTATGAAGCTTGTCGATCTGCAAATGGTAGCGGAAGTAGGGAAGGAAAAAGGAATTCCTGTTGTCGTTGACAATACGTTTTGTTCCCCATATCTTCAAAACCCTATCACTTTAGGCTGTGATGTCGTTATTCATAGTGCCACAAAATATATTTGTGGGCATGGGGATGTAATTGCAGGAGTTGCGGTTGGGAGTCAGGATTTTATTGGGAAGGTGGCATTTACAACACAAAAGGATATAGGTGGAGTTATCTCTCCATTTGATGCATGGCTGCTTTTGCGAGGGTTAAAATCACTAGCCGTAAGAATGGATCGCCATTGTGAAAACGCGGAAAAATTAGCTGAGTTTTTATTAACTCACCCGAAGGTAGAGCATGTATACTTTCCCGGAGATGAAAGGAATGCAAATTATGAAATTGCTCGAAAGCAAATGCGAAAGTCAGGTGGATTAATTTCGTTCTCGATTAAAGGAACGAAAGGAACGGCACAGGCATTAATGAACGAGCTCAAGCTTATAAAAATAGCTGTTAGTCTTGGAGATGCTGAGACATTAATCCAGCATCCTGCTACAATGACACATGCAGTTGTGCCGAAAGAATCTCGTGAAAAAATGGGCATTAGCGAAACACTTCTTAGATTATCAGTGGGGCTAGAATCATGGGAAGACCTTCGAGATGATTTGGCCCAGGCCTTAGAAAATATCTAATTCATAACTATATTTTCATTCAAAAGGACTGTCGGTAAAGTTTAATTTAACTTTACGACAGTCCTTAGCCATTTATTAAAGGAAAGAAACAAGAATATCTACAATTTCCTCTAGCTCTTGTTCGTCTAGCTCATCAAAGCGGTTTTTTTCTGGAGAGTCTATGTCTAATACACCAATTAAGCTACCATCCTTTATTAGTGGAATAACGATCTCTGATTGTGAAGCAGCATCACAAGCAATATGCCCTGGGAACTTATTGACATCTTTAACCCGGATAGTTTTCATTTCTTTGGCGGCAGCTCCACATACACCTTTATTGATAGGGATTCTTACGCATGCAGGTAGACCTTGAAATGGACCTAGCACAAGCACATCCTCTTCAAGTAAATAGAAGCCGACCCAATTAATCCGATCTAGAAATTGATTTAATAATGCAGAAGCATTGCTTAAATTGGCAATAAGATTTGGTTCACCATCAATCAATGCAGCAAGCTGCTTTTTTACTAATTGGTAATTTTCCTCTCGAGTTCCACGGTATATTTCCACATTGAACATATTGATTCACCATGCTTTCTTCATTTGTATGTTATGATTTTACAAAAATTCTCCATCTTTAAACAGCATTTTCTCTCTGCCTTGCCCAAGTTCCTTTATTTGATGGGCATCAGAACCATATACGAGGGGAATCCCTCTTTTTAAAGCTTCTTTAGCGATATCATTGGAAGGATAAGGTTCTCCGCATAGTGGTTTTTGAAACCCTGCACCATTGTAATCAAGCTCATATTGTTTACGTTGAATCGCGCATAAAATAGCGAAGATGTCTTCTGAAAAATCCTTTGGAGTGGAGAATTTTTTTTGGAACTTTTTCACTAATGTAATATGACCAATCCTCTTTGGTTTAAATGGTCCTAAATCAGATTGGACAGACTTGAGTACGGTTTGAAAATAATTGCGATAAACTTCTTCAAGCGAACCATATTTCTTAATAATCTGAGCAAAACCATCTGGGCTGTAATCTACGCAATCATACTGGTCCTTATATTTTAGAAAATGAACAGATAAAATCGCATCGTCTAAATAGGGACCATATTGATTAAGAAACCGTTCTGTTTCACTTTCATACCCTTCAATAAAATCAACTTCTAACCCTGTGTTAATTTTCAACTCGTTGTTGTAGAGTAATTTAATTTTCTCAATTTCTTCTAAATATTTCTCTAATGCATCTATTTTCATTGCACTGTCCTGTTCAGGCGTAGGATCCGAAAATCCTTCAGGTAACGGAGCGTGCTCTGTAAATGAGATTTCCTTGTAGCCCAAGGAAATGGCTCTCTCCACATATTTGTTCAAAGAATCCTTTGTTCCATGTGGACAATACGGTGTATGAATATGCCCATCTCTCTTCATAAAATGATCACCTTCCTATAGTTTAATTATAAGAAAAGAAGGAAAAATTTGAAAATATTTTGCGAATGGATGCTTTTTCACAATAATTTAGATAAAAAAGTGAAATAAATAGTCAAAAATTGTCGTTTACATGGTATCATAAAAACATTGAACTTAATATAAATTATAACGTATTGAGTAGAATGATAGAACAACATACCGGCTCGGAACAGAACAGGGGGCTTTTATAAAAATGGAATATATTATTGGCGGTCTCGTCATTTTAATAGGTTTATTTTTAACAGGATATTTTTTGAAGAAAAAACACTATAAAGAAGTTGACCGATTAGAAACATGGAAGATGGATATTACAAATCGCCCTGTTCTCTACGAAATGTCAAAGGTAAAGCAATTAAATATGACAGGTCAAACAGAGAAGCTATTCGAGCGCTGGCGAAATGAATGGGATGAGATTGTTACTGTACGCCTTCCAAATGTCGAAGAATTCTTATTTGATGCAGAGGAATACATAGATAAATACCGTTTCAGAAAAGCAAAAGGTGTTCAGCAAGAAATCGATCAATACTTAACTGATATCGAAAATGATATCAAGAAAATGTTAGAAGAGTTGAACGAGCTAGTAGGTAGCGAAGAAAAAAATCGAAAAGAAATTGAAGAGTTGAAGGATGTTTATCGAGAAAGTAAGAAAACATTGCTCGCTCACCATCATACATATGGAAAAGCTGCAGAATTCCTTGAACACCAGCTTGATGAAGCCTTTGCAAAGTTTGTGGACTTTGATGAAAGCACAAGCAGTGGGAACTATTTGGAAGCAAGAGAAGTTGTTTTTACAATTAAATCGAGATTAGAAGAAATCCAATCTAAAATGGAGACCATCCCATCGCTTCTTATAGAATGCCAGTCTAAAATTCCAAACCAAATTAAAGAATTAAAAGATGGATATAAGGGAATGGTTGAGCAGGGATTTATTCTTGAACATATTCAATTAGAAAAAGAGACTGACAGAATTGAAAAAGAAATTACTTCGTATATAGTTCTGCTTGAAAAGGCGGAAATTAATAATGTTCATGAAGGAGTTGGTGAAATTAACGAAAGCATCGACTTGCTTTATGACCTTCTGGAAAATGAAGTACATTCTAAGCATTATGTAAGTTTAGAGGACGAAGTAACCAGAAATATGTTAATGGAAAATCGAGAAGTTAATGATGAATTAAAGAGTGAATTAGAACTTGTTCGTGAAAGCTATCATCTTTCCGAAAAGGATGCCGATACTCAAGTACAGCTGGATAAAAAACTATCTCAGCTTACGAAAAGATTTGAACTTCTAGAACATAAAATATTAGCTAACGATACTGCACATTCGCTCATCAAAGAAGAGCTTGAAGAAATGAAAAATCAACTAGAAGAAATAACAGTAGAACAAAAAGCCTTTTTTGAAAAGTTACAAGCCCTAAGAAAAGATGAGATTCATGCGAGAGAATGTGTGATTGAATTAAAGAAGAAAATCGGTGATACGATTCGACTTGTTTCTAAAAGCAATATTCCAGGATTACCTCAGGATTATATCTATTTATTAGAGGATGCAAAAGAAAGTGTCGATAATGTTATCATTAAGCTTGGGGAGAAACCTTTAAACATTCAGACGGTACAGCAATATTTAGAAGTAGCTGAGCTAACTGTAGATAAAATTGCTCAGAATGCAAATGAAATGATCGAGACAATCATGCTTGTCGAAAGAGTTATCCAATATGGTAATCGCTACCGCAGTCGCTATCCATCCGTTGAAGTTGGCTTGCTAGAAGCAGAGGCATCCTTTAGAGGCTTTGATTATAAAGCAGCATTAGAGCATGCAGCAACAACTATTGAGGAAATTGAGCCGGGAGCCATGAAGAAAATCGAAAATATCATTAACGAACTACAAAATGAGGAGCGAGCCCATTCATAGGGCTAGCTTCTTTTTTTGTAAAAAAAAGAAATCGGGATGAGCCGATTTCTTTTACGTTCATGACCGATTAAACTGATTAGTTAAGCGATACAACCTTTTTCGATTCTCCTGTGATAAGAGCAATCGCGTATCCAATTAATCCTCCGATAATAGCAGGGATGAGCCAGCCAATTCCTTGCTCAAAAAAAGGTAAAATACTAAGAGCATTGTTCACGCTTGCTATCCCTAATCCAGCAGCATTTAATCCGTCAACAAGACCGATTATACCTGCAGGAATAATAGCACCAACATAAACAGAGCGGTAGCCTCTGAATAAATTATGAGCAAATGATAAGAACATCAGCATAATGGCTAGTGGATAAATGAAAACTAACACTGGTACTGAAAAACTAATCAACTCTGTTAAACCAACATTAGCAATGGCAGCACTAAAGACTGTGAAAATAATCGCGAATTTCTTATATGAAATACTTGGTAGAAGCTGTGAGAAATATTGCGAACAAGAAATAATTAATCCTATAGCAGTCGTTAAACAAGCAAAAAGTATAGCGACAGCAAGAATGGCGGCTCCTAATGAACCAAATAAGTGAGCTGCAGTTGCTGTAAGAATAGCGGCACCATTTTCTTGAATCCCGATCGCGTCAGTGCTTGTAGCACCTATCCAAGCTAGGGAAATATAAACAAGGGCTAGAGCTGCCGCTGCGATGAATCCAGCAGTTATACATAGTTTTGTGAGAGTGTTCTTATTTGCTACGCCTAATCCTTTAATGGAAGCGACAACGATACTTCCGAATACGAGTGATGCGAGTGCATCCATCGTTAAATAGCCTTCTAGGAAGCCTTTGAAAAATGCACCGTTTGAGTATGCTTCATTAGGTGCATTTAAATCACCCATAGGCGTAATAAAGCTTTTTACTGCGAAAATAGCTAGCACAATTAAAAGTACAGGTGTTAACATTTTTCCAACTCTGTCTACAATTTTAGTAGGATTTAATGATAGCCATAATACAATACCAAAAAAAACAATTGTAAAGCCAAGAAGCGCCCATTCAGATTTTAAAAGTGATTGTGGGACACTCATTTCAAAAGAAACGGTTCCTGTACGAGGAATAGCAAATAATGGGCCAATCACTAAATATAAAAGAACTGTAAAAGAAACAGCAAATATCGGATGGACTCTACTCGCTAATACTTGTAAATCTCCAACTCTTGAAATAGCGATAACACCTAATAAAGGTAGGCCAACACCTGTTACTAAAAACCCAATAACAGCTGGCCAGAAATTACTTCCTGCTTGTTGGGCAAGAAATGGTGGGAAGATCATATTACCTGCTCCGAAAAAAAGCGCGAATAACATAAGACCAACTGGGAAAACTTGTTTCATTGACGACTTTGAGTTCATATTTTTACTCCTCCAAAATTCTATCACAAAATCTTTTGACAATTCAGTCGAAAAAAATTAGATAATATTTTTATACTGTAAAACGATTTAAGATATTTTTCAAGTGGAAAAATATTAACACTTTAACATGGAACGCCTAGACGGAATCTTTTGACAATTTAAAAGACAATACTGTTATATTCACTATTTCATCCCCTTAGTAGCACGTAAATATTTAGAATATTTACATGTTAACACAAGTGCATAGAAAATTGTCGAATAATACAAAAGTCTAAATTTTAAGTATATTAAGATAATGATAAACGAGATTTTTTGGGGGAATTAAATTGATTTGTTATTTCTGTATATCAATTTAATGAATTGTTTTAAATCGCAGGAAATTATGATATGATTTTAAGTTGCGAATAGGTTTTCGGAATGGAAGGTTGGTACGATGATTTATTTTGATAATAGTTCAACAACGAAGCCATATGAAGAAGTATTAGATTCATTTAATAAAGTTTCAACTGATTACTTTGGTAATCCATCTTCCCTTCACGGTATGGGAGCGAAGTCTGAGAAGCTCCTTTTTCAGTCAAGGGAACAAATCTCCCGGCTTCTCAATGTGCAAACGAATGAAGTCTATTTTACATCTGGTGGAACAGAAAGTAATAATTTAGCTATTAAAGGGGTAGCTCTTCAATATAAAAATAGGGGTCGCCACATCATTACGACAGAAATTGAACATCCTTCCGTAAAGGAAGCTATCCAGCAACTAATAGATCTCGGATTTCAAGTAACGTTTATCTCAGTTAATAGTAGCGGGATTATTGATTTGAATGAACTTAAAAATGCAATTACAGATGAAACCATCTTAGTATCTGTTATGCATGTTAATAATGAAATCGGTTCTGTACAGCCTATAAAAGAAATTGGTTTACATTTAAAAAAATATCCAAAAATCCTTTTTCATGTCGATTATGTTCAAGGAGTGGGGAAAATTCCATTATCTATTCATGATTGTCATGTTGATCTTTGTTCCATATCAGGCCATAAGTTTCATGGACTCAAAGGAACCGGTGCTCTTATTATTCGAAATGGAGTAAAAATCTCTCCACTACTTTCAGGTGGGGGACAGGAATCTCGATTAAGAAGTGGTACGGAAAATGTAGCTGGTATGGTAGCAATGGCAAAGGCGTTACGGATTACATCGCTTGAGCAGGAAAAACATCTCGAGACAATGGTTACAATTCGTGATTTTTTAAGAACAGAGTTGGAAAAAATAGAGGAAATTACAATACACACACCTACTAATGATGCTGCACCACATATCTTGAATTTCTCTATTAAAGGATTTAAGGCAGAGGTATTTGTTCATGCGTTAGAAGAGAAGAATATTTATGTATCAACGACAAGTGCCTGTTCTTCCAAGAAACAAAAAGCAAGCAGTACATTGGTAGCGATGGGAATACCAGCTGATGAAGCAATGAGTGCTATCAGGCTAAGTCTTTCTTATAGAAATACAATGGACGAAGCAGAGGAATTTATTAACGTCGTTAATAACACGATAAAAAGGTTAAGAAAGGTAATGAAATAATATGAAATATGACCGAATTCTCATCCGGTACGGTGAACTTTCCACAAAAGGGAAAAATCGTAAAGGGTTTATTGATAAGCTAAGACGTAATATTAAAATTGTTCTTCGTGACTTTCCTAAGATTAAGATTGAGTTACAGAGAGAAAGAATGTATGTCCTTTTAAATGGTGAAAATAGCGCAGAGATATTAGAGATTTTAAAAGGGGTATTCGGTATCCAGACGTTCAGTCCTGCGATAAAAGTTGAAAAGGAAATAGAAAAGATTAAGGATGCCGCATTAGCACTTTTCAAAAATGAATATGAAGAAGGAAAGACGTTTAAAATTTCGACGAAAAGAGCAGACAAACAATTTCCTTTAGATACAAATGAAATCAATCATGCTCTTGGAAGCCATCTTTTAATTAATGTTCCAGGATTAAAAGTAAATGTGAAAAATCCAGACATCAACGTTCAAGTAGAAGTTCGAGAAGATGCTGCTTATTTATCATGCGAAGTGATCAAGGGGGCTGGTGGACTTCCTGTTGGCTCTAGTGGGAAAGCGATGCTCATGCTATCAGGTGGAATTGATAGCCCGGTAGCTGGTTTTCTAGCGATGAGAAGAGGTTTAAATGTAGAGGCTGTTCACTTCTTTAGCCCACCTTTTACAAGCGAGCGTTCAAAACAGAAGGTTATCGATTTAACCGAAAAGCTAGCTCGTATTAGCGGTGTAATCAAGCTTCATATCGTTCCATTTACAGAAATCCAACAGGTAATCGGTAAACAGATTCCGGCAAACTATTCGATGACGACAACGAGAAGATTAATGCTTCGTATTACAGATGAAGTTCGTAAAAACAATAATGGATTAGCGATTATTACTGGGGAAAGCCTCGGTCAAGTAGCGAGTCAAACACTTGAAAGCATGTATGCGATTAATGATGTGACTTCTACACCAATCATACGTCCACTTATTACGATGGATAAAACGGAAATCATCGATATTTCAATGAAAATTGATACTTACGATATTTCTAATCGTCCGTATGAGGATTGCTGTACTGTATTTGTTCCTGCCTCACCAAAAACGAAGCCGAAAAAAGAAAAGGTAGAGCATTATGAAAGCTATACTGATTTTGAGCCGTTAATTGCTGAAGCCGTTAAAAATGTAGAAACGATCATCATTAAACCAAAAGCAGTAAAGAACGAAGAATTTGAGGATTTATTTTAAGACAGGCCACCTCAGCATTTCATTGTCCAGCTTCGGAGGCTAGGGGCTCGAGGTCATAAGCCAATCCATCATGAAGGTTAAAGAACAACCTTCATGATGGCTCGTCTTATGCTTGTCGGGGCTGAACGAGCCACTTTCGCATTTCTATGAATTACCATAAAAAAATTGTATATGGCCGTGTGATATTACACATTCTATACTCACAAGGAGGTGATATCACATGGCAAACAACAGTTCAAACCAACTTTTAGTTGCTGGGGTACAACAAGCTATTAACCAAATGAAGATGGAAATTGCTTCTGAATTTGGTGTAACTCTAGGCGCAGATACAACTTCACGTGCAAATGGTTCAGTTGGTGGAGAAATTACAAAACGTTTAGTTCAAACAGCTCAACAACAATTAGGCGGTTACGCAAAATAATTTAAAAATAAATAATATGGCTACAAGGAGTGGGATTCTATCCCGCTCCTTTTTATGTTTTCCCACCCATGTGAATATATTCCCAAAATAAATAATTTTAAATTTTAAAATTATTTAGTATAATGTTATAAATATTTCAATGCTTAATGGGGGAGATGAGTAAATGCAAAGGGGAGATTTAATTGCACCGGAAAAATATAACCTCGTAACAGAAATGGAACGATTTGCAAAAGATAATGATCGACTTGCGATTAGGTGGGAAAGTGAACAAGGAGAGAAAAAAGCTATTACATATAGTGATTTGCTGCTAAATGCAAATAAAATGGCAAATATTTTTTATGAAAATGGAATAAAAAAAGGCGACACAGTTCTGATTGTAATTCCGCGATTAATCGAAGCTTATCAAGTATACATTGGTGCCCTAAAAGCGGGCCTTGTTGTGATTCCAAGCTCTGAAATGCTTCGTTCAAAGGATTTCCAATACCGTATTACTCATGGTGATGTTAAAGGAATTATTAGCTATTTTCCCTATGTAGGTCAATTTTCTCAACTCAAGGAAGCAGAAGGTTTACCGAAATTTGTGCTTGGTAACGAAGTTGATGATTGGATTCATTTAGATGACGCAATGAAAGGTGCATCAGATGATTTCGAGATGGCAGATACGAATCGGGATGATATGGCATTCCTTTCTTATACGTCTGGAACGACTGGAAACCCAAAAGGGGTTGTACACACACATGGCTGGGCATTTGCCCATCTCCGAACTGCTGCACCGAACTGGTTATGCATTGAAGAAGGTGACACGGTTTGGGCAACCGCAGGACCAGGATGGCAAAAGTGGATCTGGAGCCCATTCCTATCCGTGCTTGGTTCAGGTGCAACAGGTTTTGTGTATAGTGGGAAATTTGAGCCGAAGAAATATTTGCAGCTTTTACAGGACTATGATGTAAATGTTCTCTGTTGTACACCAACTGAATATCGCATTATGGCGAAAACAGATAATATCCATGAATACAAATTACCAAACATACGAAGTACCGTTTCAGCAGGTGAACCGTTAAATCGTGAGGTCATTGATACGTTCCGAAAGCACTTTTCAATTGATGTACGTGATGGGTATGGTCAAACGGAAAATACATTATTAGTCGGTGTCACGAAAGAAATGGAGCTTAAGGAAGGCTCAATGGGAAAACCGATACCAGGGAACAGGGTTGAGATTATTAACGAAAATGGCGAAATATGTGACGTAAATGAAGTTGGCGATATCGCAGTCCATATTGAAACCCCAGCATTATTTAAAAACTATTATAAAGATCCAGAGAGAACAGCTATGCAGTTCCGAGGAGAATATTATGTAACAGGTGATAGAGCTAAGAAGGATGAAGACGGCTATTTTTGGTTTGAAGGACGCGGCGATGATATTATCATTAGCTCTGGATATACAATCGGACCA
>JAEWIG010000113.1 GCA_023387295.1 Bacillota bacterium
CCATAAACAAAGAAAGACAGGAAAACCCAAAGGTTGTCCTGTCTTTTTGTTTATTAAATGATAAATTCAGTATAAAATTAGCTTGCTGCCGGATATCCGCTGTAAATAAGTGTCAATAAAGCAAAACCACCGAAAAATAGCACAGAACCCGCTGCAAATACTAAACCAAGAAAATTCTTGTTCTTAAGAGCACTAATTGCACCAAAAGCAGCTAAAATGGCAACTAGAGCAAAGATAATAACCAATCCCATTAGAAAAGCCCCCTCATACGATATTAGTAATGATTGTCTTGATTGGAAAAAGTATGTAATATATTTTATACATTCGTATTATATTCTATATTTTTTTCCAACATTTGTCGAGGTGGAAAAGTGACATTTATATGGCATCCGAAATGTGCTTTGGTTTTTTGCTTAAAAATATCATTAAAATCATGTAGAATAATATATAGTTTATTGTATTCATCATTTGGAGGTGTTGGAGATGGAGTGTATTCAAATCCCATTAGGTCCATTGCAAACGAATTGTTATATACTGTATAAAGAGGATAAAACATGTTTAATTTTTGATCCAGGTGAAGAAAGTGACAAACTAAAGAGTTTCATTAAACAGCAGCAGTTTAAGCCGTTGGCAATTATCGTTACACATGCTCATTACGACCACATTGGTGCTGTAGATGATATCCGTGAAGAATATAAGATTCCAGTATACATACATGAAAATGAGGCAGATTGGCTTGTAGACCCGGTGTTAAATGGTTCAATTGAAGAAAATATGGTGAAAACGATAAGAGGAAAACGAGCTGATCATTTAATATCTGAAGAGCAAGCGATGAGTATTGGCAATTTTCATTTTCATATTTATGAAACACCAGGTCATTCTCCTGGAAGTATTTCCTTGTACTTTGAAGAGGCAAAGCTTGTTATCTCAGGAGATGCACTCTTTAAGGGAAGTATTGGACGAACTGATTTTGCGTTTGGGAACCACAGTCAGCTAATAAATAGTATTCGTGAAAAATTATTAACCTTACCAGAGGAGACAATCGTTCTACCAGGACATGGTCCTGCAACAACAATTGGACAAGAAATGGACTCTAATCCATTTTTACATGGATTTTAATAGAAAAGCCCTTCTCAAAGGAGAAGGGCTTTTCTGGGGGATGTTCTATTCAAATAATGGGAGGGGATATAGTTTTGCTACTATCTTAATAGTATAACATAGTTATCACTGTGTCAATGGTGATAACATAAAAAGGGGTTTTTTTATGCTGAGCTTTTTAAAAGAATTCATAGAGAGCAACCCAGAAAATAAAATCACGTATGCTGATTTTATTACTCAAGTACTCTATCATCCGGAGCATGGCTATTACATGAAAGACAAAATAAAAATTGGCCGTGAAGGCGACTTTATCACTTCAAGTAATGTTTCTAATATATATGGACAAGCAATTGCAAAGTGGTTTTTACAGCAGGTGAAAGAATATAAGCTTACTCCTTCAGTTTGTGAAATTGGAGCAGGCTCAGGTCGTTTTGCTCAAGCTTTTATCGAAGAATGGTATAAACAAACATCGGAAGAGTTACATTATTATATTTTAGAAGCTAGCCCTTATCATCGAAATCTGCAGAGGGAAATAATTCCTTTTGGGGAGAATGTTCGACAAATCGAAAATCTTGCAGAAATCACGCGTTTTGAGGGACTGATATTTTCAAATGAATTGTTTGATGCATTTCCAGTGCATGTAATTGAAGTAGATGGCGAGCAAATAATGGAAGTTATGATTACTTTCGAAAATGAACAACTTGTTGAAAAGCTAGTGCCTCTAACAAATGAAAGAATTTTCTCGTTTCTCGCTGAAAGTGGTTTACGGTTAGCGAATGGACAAAGAATTGAAATTCCTCTACAAATGGAAGCGATGGTTGAGGAAATTGCACACACACTTGAAAAGGGAATGGTTCTTACAGTTGATTATGGGTATTCGAATGAAGAGTGGCAAGCCCCTTGGCGGAGAGAAGGTAGTCTACGTGGATATTATCAGCACCAACAAATGAATAATATCCTTGAACATCCGGGAGAAATGGATATTACCAGTCATATTCACTTTGATTCATTCATTCGCCTCGGTAGCCGTTACGGTCTACAATTTTATCAGAAGTGGAGGCAGGATGAATTTTTAATGCTAACAGGAATCATAGAAGAGCTACAGGAGAACTATGATCCAAATCCATTTTCGGAGGTAAGCAAAAGGAATCGGGCAATACGCAGTCTTGTCTTGCCTTCAGGAATGAGTTCGGCTTTTCATGTTGTTTTACAAACGAAAGGGTTAGAACAAAAATAAAAAAGCGATGAAAATCGCTTTTTTATTTTGTAGGTTAAAGATTATTGTCCAGGCACCATCATAAATGTTGTCCAATAGGTGAAACCGACGAAGAACACTGTTAAATAGCCTCCGAAAACATATAAATACATACGTTCTGTTAGCTTTAAGTAGCTTAAAATTAGGAAAAATCCTGTTTGAACAAAGAAGATTA
>JAEWIG010000136.1 GCA_023387295.1 Bacillota bacterium
CAGATAAAGCAATCAAAGAAGGGTTTGCGCACCTAAAGGATGGAAAAGAGTATGAAAATCTTTATGCGGCAGCAGTAGCGAGGGCAGAATCAGACTGGATCGTTGGAATGAATGCAACAAGAGCGCTTACTGCAAAATATAACGCAAGCCTTTCTTGTGGTAGGGTTCAAACACCTACTCTCGCAATGATAGCAAAGAGGGAAGAAGAAATAAAAAGTTTTAAACCTGTTCCTTATTATGGGTTAATTGGTAGAGTGAATGGAATGACGATTACATGGAAAGACAAGAGGTCTGGTAGTCATATCACTTATGAAAAAGGGAAAATTGAAGAATTGTTAAAGGCTGTAAGAGGAAAAAATGGTACAGTTACTGAAGTAAAATCTACAATGAAAAAATCCTATTCACCTGGGTTATATGATTTAACCGAGCTTCAAAGAGAAGCAAATGTACGATATGATTTTTCAGCAAAAGAAACATTAAATATTATGCAACGTTTATATGAAAATCATAAAGTATTGACCTACCCAAGGACGGATTCAAGATACCTTAGTACAGATATCGTTGGAACTCTAAAGGAACGACTTGAAGCAATTTCGGTAGGACCTTATAAAAAATTAGCAAGTACCTTAGCCAGAAAACCAATCGTCCCTAATTCAACTTTTGTAGACAATAAAAAAGTTAGCGACCATCATGCCATCATACCAACGGAACAATTTGTTCAACTAGATAATATGAGTACAGATGAGAGAAAAGTGTATGATTTGGTAGTAAAAAGATTTTTGTCTGTGCTTTGTCCTCCTTGTGAATATGAAGAAGTTTCAATCAAAGTACAAGTGGAAAATGAAGAGTTCATAGTAAAAGGTAAGGTGATAAAGTCATTAGGATACAAAGAAGTTTATGCAAATTCTGATGATGAGGAAAAAGAAGAAGAATCTTTACCAAAGTTAAATAAAGATGAAGTATTAAAAAATATACAATTCTCTATCACTGAGGGCAAAACAAAACCACCGGCACATTTTAATGAAGCGAGTTTATTATCTGCTATGGAAAATCCTATCAACTTTATGGAAGAAAAACAGAAGGAAATGATAAAAACGTTAGGTGAGACAGGTGGACTTGGTACGGTTGCTACCCGTGCCGATATTATTGAAAAACTTTTCAAATCATTTTTAATGGAAAAACGCGGAAAGGATATTTTCGTTACTTCCAAAGGAAAACAGTTATTAGAATTAGTACCAGATGATCTAAAGAAACCAGAATTGACTGCAAAGCTCGAGATGAAATTATCCCAGATAGCAAAGGGAAATCTAAAAAAACAAGTTTTAATGGATGAGATGGTTGATTATACTAAAGAGATTGTTGAGGAAATTAAAGAAGGTGATGGTAAGTTTCGTCACGATAATTTAACAAATACCAAATGCCCAGAATGCGGTAAGAGAATGTTATCTGTAAATGGTAAGAACAGTAAAATGTTAGTGTGCCAGGACCGTGAATGCGGATATAGGGAAACGATAGAGAGAACTAGTAATGCAAGATGCCCTGTTTGTCATAAAAAGATGGGGCTTAGAGGAAAAGGGGAAGGTCAGATATTTACCTGTTCTTGCGGATACAAAGAGAAACTTTCAGCATTTACAGAAAGACGTAAAAAAGAAGGTGCTGGAGTTAATAAAAAAGATGTTGCTAAGTATTTGAATAAACAAAAGAAAGAGGCAAGTGAGCCATTAAATAATGCATTCGCTGAAGCTTTAGCAAAATTAAAATTGTAAATGATGGGATTATTAATTGTAGAATTTTATTTATGCTAGTAGCATATAGAATTCCACTAAGAGGAAGAAATAATTAAGTAATCTTATAATGTGCGTACAAATAGGAGTGCTTATATTTGTACGCATTATTTTGAACAACGAGTGGTTCGCGAAGCGTGCCACTCGTTGTTCATGACAAGTGAATTGGATTGCCAATTCACTTGTTTGTGTTCTAAGCTTTATTTGCCTTTTACTTCCATTGAATAAATAATTCGCTTATACTACAATAGCTTTAAACAAAGGAGAATAATTATGAGACTAAATAAAATGAAAGGTGCAGTAATTGCATCCGTTATTGTATTATCAATTGGAGCAATCGCAGTAAAAGCAGCACCATCTTCAGAGAAGCAAAGAGAAACGTCTAGTGCAAAAACGACGGAGAACACAAGTATTACATCAACAGTAATTCCTACAATATCGCCTTCAGAGACTATCACGGTAACGCCTACAATATCACCTTCAGAGACTATTTCGGTAACTCCAGAGAATACAACGATGGGTACTAATGATAGTACATTAAAAGTAACACCAATTGTCGTATCTTCTACAAAATATAAGGAAGTTACTTTACTAACCAAGGCTGATATTAAAGAGTTAACAGGATTTGAATTAACACTTAAGAATGTTTCTGCAATATATAAGCAATTAAAGGAATCCGCTACCTGGAAAGCAGCAGGTTATAGTACAAGCCATGTAAAATTAATCGTAGCACGTTTTGAAAACAGTTATGAACAAGCGAATGGGATATTAAAAAAACTAGCAAAGAGTAGTAATTTAAATCTTAAAGTTGTAGTGATTGAGAAACCAAATTATCAAAATGCTTACCTTGGTGTATCTGGTTATAACTCAGAAACTGAAAATTCTAAGCCAAGTGATGATAAGGAAGGAAATACTAACACAGGAGTTACTACGACTCCAGAGTCAGCTAAAACGATGTTAAAAGAATTAGAGGTTAATATTGATTATGATAACGGTAGCGTTGAACTTGAATATAGCGTAAAATTAGATGGAACTATAAAAGTAAAGTACGAAAATGATTTTACAAAAGAAGTTTTACAAGGAAACGCTGCACAAAAAAAGATGGAAGAACTATTACAAGGCTTAGAAATTAAAGTAAATAGTCAAACAACGATCGAAGACCATATTTTAAGTAAATTAAACTTAGAAAAAGGATATAAACAATTTCAGTTCGAAGCAAGTTACAATGATGGAAAAGAAATTGAATTCGAGAAGTAAAATTTTATATTAAAACAATGAAGCTGTTACAAAGTAGGTTTATGCTATAATGCTTAAATACTACTTGTAATGGCTTCTTTTATTCATGATATGAGAGTGAATCTGATACTAAATAAAATGCATGACTAAGATTCAATAATGACCATGGCGTAGATGAATAATAAATGGTTCTTATCCCCTGCCAAAGAAGTAAAGCTACATTGTCGGAGATGGTAATACATGGTACAATGGAGGCGTGAATAAATAAAAAATATATTTATAGGTAATTTATATGGTGTTTTATATAACCTATATGTGGGAGGATAAGTGCGAAAGAAAAGAAAATTTACAAGATCTAAGATATTATGTATTATAATTTTATTAATCATCTTAGGAATGATGTGGCAAGGGATCATGGCTTATCACGATGAACAAACATATACTTCAATTGGTGATTTTGTTGATCTGGGAACATATCAAGCACATTATTATTCGAAAGGTAACGGTGATGTTACTTTTGTTTTTGTTACAGGCGCTGGAACACCATGTGCCTATACGGATTTTTACATGCTTCAAAATAAGTTATCAGATGTAGGGCAAACTATTTCCTTTGATCATGCGGGGAGTGGTTGGAGTGGGGATACAAAAGTTGTTCGTTCGATTGAAAATCTTGTTGATGAACTTTCAGTTTTAATAGATACTGTTGCTCCTAATAGTCCAGTTGTTTTAATCTGTCATTCGCTAGGTTCTTTAGAAACTATCGCTTATGCACAGAGGTATCCGGAAAGAGTAAAGGGGATAATATTTTTAGATTCTGGAAGCCCAGAGTTTTACAGTACAGATTCAGAACTTCTTGCCAAATTAGTGAACCGTGGTTCCGCATTTCTCAGAACGGTTGGACTGAATCGTTTATTAGGGGGAGTTGGATTTTTCTTACCAATATACGGTGAGAATATCAGGAATTCAAAATTACAGGATGATGCAAAAAAAATAGATAAAGTAATGTTCTATCAATTTGCTGGGAATATCTATTCACTAGATACAATCAGACTAATTAATGAAAATGGTAGGAAGGTTCTTAAGGGACCGCTACTTGGTCAAACTCCTATACTTGTTCTCTCTTCTGATAGTGGAGATGTGTGGAAAGATGTTCAAATACAATTGGCTTCGTGGTCAGAGAACAGCAAGCAAATAACAATTGATCATGCAAAACATTATCTGTACTGGTCAAATTATGAAGATGTTGAGTATTATATTAATGAATTTATTCAAGAGAATTTTAAGTAGAGTTATATAAACCGTTGTCCAAAACCAGGATATCGGTTTTTATATTTCTTTGGCCGTTAGGAATCCTATTAATAACAATTCAGAAATTAATCGGAAATTCAATATAAAGTATAGATTTTTGTTATGGTTACGACTATAATTAATAAAAATTCATTACGTTATATTATCGATGTTTGAATTATTAATTTCGTAAAAGTAGGAGGAGATAGCCATGATACTGTATTTTAGTGGTGCTGGAAACAGTAGACTTGGAGCTCAAATTTTGGCCAAAAAGCTTGAAGACGAGTTGGTTTCGATCAATGACATTATAAAGAATAATCTCCAGAAGGAATTCAGGTCCGAAAAGCCATTTGTAGTTGTTGCTCCAATTTATGCTTGGAGACTGCCAAGGATAGTTGAGAGATTATTGAATGAGGCTACATTTATAGGAAATAAGAATATTTATTTTGTTGCAACCATGGGTGAAAGCTTTGGTGTAGCCGACAATTATTGTGAAACTATTTCCCAAAATAAAAATTTGCATTTTAAAGGCTTCAAAGGTGTTGTCATGCCGGAAGTTTATATAATAATGTATGACATCGATGACAGGGAGTCTATCAATTGTATGGTGAAAAATGCCGCTTTGGAATTTGAAGAGATAGCTGAACAGATTAAAGTAGGAGCTGAATTTGAAGGATACAAGCATACGGTCATGGACAGGGTATGCTCAGGTTTAGTGAATTCATTTTTCTATAAATTTATGTTAAATACCAAAAAAATTTATGTCACAGAGGAATGCATTAGCTGCGGTAAATGTGTATCAGGTTGTCCACTTAATAATATTGAACTTCATGAGGGCAAACCCGTTTTTGAAAATAACTGCACCCATTGTACGGCTTGTATCCACAATTGTCCGAAGCGTGCCATAGAGGTAAAAGGAAAGACTGAAAAACGGGGTAGATATGAATGCCCTAGGATAGTTTAGAAGAATCTGAAAGGAACGAGGTGAAGATTACGGAGCAGAATATAATTAAATTAAATAAAACTGATTTATTTAAAATAAGAGAAAGTAAACGCATTTATAATGGACCTGATCAAAGCTGGTATCCAAAAAGATTTCAGAGGATGGCAGGATGTGGACCCACATCTTGCTCTAATATTATATGGTATCTTTCTCAGACAAAGGAGAAGTATAAGGGATTATGTACATATGATGGTACAACTTATAGAGGATTTTTACAACTTATGGAGGACATGTGGCAATATGTGACTCCGGGTTTAATGGGAGTAAATAAGCTTGAACTATTTGAAAATGGAGTAACAAGCTATGGTAAGGACAATGGAGTTGCCCTATCATGTAAATCTTTAAAAATAAACAGCAAAAATCAAATAAGTGATAAAGAAATAGAAAAAGCTTTTGATTTTATTGAAGAAGCGTTAAAAAAAGATTTGCCGGTTGCCTTTTTAAATCTTCATAATGGCAAGTTGTTAAACTTAGAAAGTTGGCACTGGGTAACCATTTATGGATTGGATAGAGAAAAGGGAAGTGTATCTATTTTGGACCAGAGTAGATTGGAGGAAATAGATTTAAAGCTTTGGATGAAAAGCTCAAGTAAAGGTGGAGGATTTGTAGTAGTTCTCTAATAATAAAATAAGTTCAATTAATCAGGATATGAGAGCCAATGCTCTTGTATCCTTTTTAGTTTACATAAAGTAACAACAAGTCTTGATGCGAAACGGGGCTATCAAATTGTGGAAAGTGTATTCACTCGTTTTTTTATATTTTAATAAACAAACACTATGAATCTAATTTATTTGCTGTAAAGCGAATTCGAAAGCGAACCGAGAAATTCGTGTGGCGTGTATTCAACAGCTATATTTTTGGGGGGGAGGAATTGATGAAAAATTAAAAAATAAATAATTTGTTATTTTATTGACATTATTATTAAATGTGTATATAA
>JAEWIG010000148.1 GCA_023387295.1 Bacillota bacterium
GTTTATCAGCAGCATTATTCACAAATCCCATTTGCATGGAAAGAGCAACGGCATTTTTTTGATTATCTAAAAACTCATCTTGTGTGTTGCTATCGATTCTAGAAAAAGAATAGTTTTGGTCTGAATCTTCCGTCATATAAAAATGGCCTTCAGGTAAATCTTTTATTAACGCAGCATTGTCTTGTGATAATCCATTTGCTAGACCAGATATGATAAACGTTAATAAACTAACGAGAAAAACAATAGAACCTAATATTAAAAATCTTGCTTTATTTTTTTTCATTTCTTTCCAAGCAATATTCATCTTTATTCCTCCAATATCTTTTTGACATCTTTAGTTTAGTATTGGAATGTGAACAGAAAATGAACAAGAAATTACATTTGGTTTTTATAGCTGAAAGAGTTATCGTGCTTCATAGAAAAGGACTTGAGGGAGTGGGGATTCCTATCATAGGAATTTCTAGAAAATATTATATTAGTATAGCTAGATTGATGCTAATATGTTATTTTTAAAATATCATGAAAGGGTTTTCATGATTAGTGAATCTCTTATTTTTTTCATTAAAGAGGTCTGACATCAGATGTCTATAATTGTATGAGGAAGTGAAGTAATCGGATATCTTATTAAATAAATCATGCGCTTCTCATAAAATTACAATATTTTAGGAAAGTTAACTATAACAGAAAAAGAAACGGAGGCTTAAACAATGAGTGGAAAATATCCTGATTTAATTCCTGAAAACGAAAGAGTCGGACAACCAAAGCAATTATTTTGGATCTGGTTTTCGTTAAATATCGGGATAATGGGACTGGTTTACGGAGGAATTATCGTAAGCTATGGTCTTAACTTCGTTCAATCAGTTGTAGCTGCATTATTAGGAGCGGCATCGTTTGCACTTATCGGATATCTTAGCTTACCAGGTAAGCTTGGAAAAGCACCAACATTTGTTCTATCCCGAGCACCTTTTGGTTCAAAAGGAAACTTAATTCCGGCTGTACTAGCATGGATTTGTTTAATTGGTTGGTTGAGTGTCGGAAACGTTCCAACTGGTATTTTCTCTCTAAATGCAATTGTTACTGCTCTTGGATTTGAAGTAACAACTACAACACAGATGATCGGGTTAATCGGTCTTGCGATTGCGATTATGGCATTATCTCTTGTAAAACAAGAAACACTTGTTAAAGCTCAAACGATATTTACCTACATTTTTGGTGCATTAACAGTAGTTGTATTGATTATTTTAGTTCCACAAACAGACTGGTCAGCACTTGTGAATATGCCAAATGGAGACTGGATAGGAGGCGTGTTGCCTGCTATTTCCATCATAATTGCTGGTTCTGCACTGAGCTGGGCAATGTGTGCGAGTGATTACTCTTGTTATCAAAGTCCCGAGTCTTCGAATAAATCAATTTTCGTGACAACAACGCTAGCATCTTCAATCCCTCTATTTGTCATTATGTTTTTAGGGATTTTAATGAATGTAACCAATCCTGAACTAATTAGCTCAGCGGATCCAATTGCGGCATTAGCTTTACAAATGCCTAAATGGATGGTTATTCCATACTTTATTACAGCACTAGGTGGAATTATTCCACCGGCAGTTATTTCACTGCGTTCCGGTCGTAATGCTTTAGAAGCCACGAATATTAAAATTTCAGATCGAGCATCGATTATTTTTCATGGTGCAATCATGATCTTGCTTCCGACTTATGTGCTATTCATTAATGGTGACTTCTTAGGTTCATTCCAAATGTTCTTAGGGGTTGTCGGTATTGGCTTAGCAGCTTGGACAGCTGTATTCGTAGCAGATTATATTATCCTTCGTAAAAAACAAGGCTATGACCCTGATATCATTTCAGGAGATAAAAACATTGCTGTGAATAAAGGAAACGTCATTATTTGGTTTGTAAGTGTTATTGTCGGTCTTCTGTTCACTGAAAATCCAATAATTCCTGCTATCTTTGCAAAAGGAATTTTCGCAGGTAACAGCCTTGGCGTATTACTGACATTTGCACTTGCTTTAGTCTTAAGCTGGATTTATTCTTCTTCACAATTGAAGAAGCAAACAGAAGAAGCGAAATAGATTTAACATATCAATTATATGGAGGTAAGTAGGATTATGAGTATCCATTTAAATGCAAAAGAAGGTCAAATTTCTGAAAAAATATTAATGCCAGGAGATCCACTACGTGCTAAATATATTGCAGATACTTTTTTAGAGGATGTTGAGTGTCATAATACTGTTCGTGGTATGTATGGTTATACAGGGACTTATAAAGGACACAAGATATCGATTCAATCTTCAGGAATGGGTGCTCCTTCCATGAGTATTTATGCTACTGAACTCATTAAAGACTATGGTGTGAAAAATATTATTCGCATTGGTACAATCGGAGCGATGAAGCGGGAAGTGAAAATCCGTGACATTATCATGGCAATGGCGGCTACAAATGATTCGAAAATGCAGAACATCATTTTCCCGCAAATTAATTATGCACCAAACGCAAGCTTCACTCTTCTTGAGAGAGCCTATCGTTTATCGAAGCAGAAGGACGATTTAACCGTTCACGTAGGTAATGTGTTCACTGGTGATTCATTCTATGAAGATGACGATTCCATGATCCATAAGCTAGCGGATTACGGTGTGTTAGGTGTCGATATGGAGACATCAGCTCTTTATACACTTGGAGCTAAATACAATATCGACGTTTTAAGTATTATGACAGTGAGTGACCATGTTATTACAGGAGAAGAAACAACAGCTGAAGAACGACAAACAACGTTTAATGATATGATTATTGTAGCGTTAGAGACTCTTATTAATGAATAGTTTGCTGTAATAGAAAAAGCCTTACTTATTTTTTGAGTAAGGCTTTTTTGTTATTCAATATAGAAACAATGTTTGAGAAAAGAGCCTTGCCTAATCCACTGTGAAGTGATTGCTAGATTGTTGGGATTTGTCTGCTTTTACATTCGCAAAAATATAGTATATGAAGAAAGTGCCCATTATGATATACCCTAATGCGAAATCATTCGCTGCACCGATAGAAAGAGAAGGAGCATGCATTAAGCCGATAAATGAGAACAGGGCCCCTATGAAAGAAAAGATTGTTGCTTTTTTGTAATCACGGTCAATAATAAAGACAGCAATTGCCCCTAGAATAATTCCTGTAAACATAGCCCCTTGACCGAGGGGGACGATTCCAGTTGATACACCTGCAACAACATCACCTGCAGCAGCGTTAAAACGTGTCATAATGTAATTTGCGAAGTAAGGGAGCATGACCAATGCAATTGCAGGGAAATATTTCATTTCGTTAGATTGGAAGGCTGTTGCGACCATGGAAATTCCTACGAATACGAGAATGGGAGCAATTACCGCAACAGGAATAATAGCTGACATGGCTGCAATTAACCCAAACATAGCAGCAACAATATAGACGATTGAATTCAAGATACTATAACCACGACCTGCTCCCATCCATTTAGAGCCCACTGAGGCGATATAGACAGTGGTTGGAAAGGCACCACCAAAAAATGCACCAAGCATTGTGCCGACTCCATCAACAGCCTGACAC
>JAEWIG010000247.1 GCA_023387295.1 Bacillota bacterium
AGCCTTTGCTTTTTTGTATCCATTTTTCCCCCAAAGGGATGGACGGAAATTACAATCAAAAAGAACAATTCCACCTCTATCCTTCACTGCTGTAGCAAGATTTTTCATTTGTTGCCGAACAGAATCATTCATAGCAAGTGTAATTCCGCAAAAGTGAATGACATCAATAATTTCAGCCACTTGTGCAAAATCATATATTTCTGCAGAACTCGTATTGAAGCTGCTTTCTAACCGATTTGAATAAGTAATTCGCCCTGGCCTAGCGCCGAACCCGTTTTCTAAAAAATACATGCCCATATACTGGCCACTTCGATTAATAAAGGTTGAGGAAATTCCCAATTTATGAAGGTAGGATAATGCGGCATCACCAACTGAGTTAGCTGGTAGCGCCGAAATCATATATCCATAATGACCTAAATTCCTCATAGCTGCACTTACATTCACTCCTGTACCAGAGAAACTATAATTTAACTGATTTGATTGAGAGAGAAGCTGATAATTGGGCACTTCTAGTCGCATCATGACTTCCCCAAATGCCGCAATATGTTTACTCATGGCTATCAACTAATCTTTTCATTGTTTGATATAACTCACGAACATCATCTATATTCGTTTTTCCAGTATCTTTGTCAATAATGGAAGAATAGACGTGAGGGATGATTTGTGGCACATTTGCATTTAATGCTATACGGACAATGGACTCGAAGTTTTCTTTGTCGATTCCACCTGTTGGTTCTAATGCAAATCCTTCTTCTCCGCAAGCTTGTGCAACGGCACGGAATTCTTCTTCAGAATGCATGCCATTCATAGGAAAGTATTTCAACGCGTTTCCACCCATATCACGAATGAGGGCGATCGCTGTTTTAACCGGTACGATAGCTTTCTCTTCTTTCTGACTACTAATTGGACCTGTTGAAATATTTACAAAACCAACTTTTCCTGAAGGAGAAACTAAACTATTAATCCAGCAATCATTGTCTCTTACATTTGCTCGTGTGGTCCCAACAGCGGTAAAAACTTGATTGATGTGACTACCACAATACTGTTCTGCAATCTTTGCTACGACGGCAGCTTGCCGACTATCACCAGACCCTAGACCAATTGAAACAGCGTCATCAATCTCTCTTCCGTACTCTTTCATTGCATCGACCGCTTCCTCAACGGTTCGATAATCCTTTGAAAGTAAGCCAACTAAAACATGTCCTTCTGCTGCTTCAAAGACATGTTTAGCATTTTCAATACTGTTTGCTAATACGTTTAGTCCGATCCTATCTTTGTAAAGACGCTTACTGATTGGTAACATTCTAGTTTCCTCCTAATATTAATCGTAGACTCGCTTCGATTATTTCTAGATCATCCCTCTGAAGTGGGCGTGGATCAATTTCGAAATAACCCATCCGTACGCCGTAATCTCGAGTGTAAATCGCAATGTCTCCCTCACATAATTTCTTGGCAACTTCTGAGGCTGTCAAACTGGTTACTTGTGCATCAATTTGGATTTTTGCGCGATAGATCGATCGTCCCGCTTGATCTTGAACAATGGATACATTGACTCCATTAATATTATTTAACGACATTAAAGAATGCAGACTTTGTTTTTCTTGTTCACTTTTGTCCTCTTTTACCATATACTCATCAACGGCTTGCAGTAGTCCAAAGATCATTTCTTTCCCAACCTTCATACTTCTCCCGATGCCATGGAATTGGACCTTTAACCAATCAATATATGTTTGTTTTCCACTAACAATTCCGGAAGTAGGGCCTTCAATTGCTTTTGACCCACTGTAAATGACGAGGTCTGAGTAATTAGCATATTTTAAGAGGTCCTCCTCTGCTGCTGCATCAATGATAAGAGGGATGTTATTCTTTTGAGCAATTTCCCAAGCTTCCTCAACTGAAATCATATTTTTTTGTACAGCATGATGGGATTTTATGTAAAGGATGGCCGTAGTATTCTCCCCAATAGCATCCACGATATGTTCTACTTTTCCTTCATTCGCATAGCCTACTTCAACAAGCTTTCCACCTCCTAAATAGACCATTGTCTCAACGGGTGCTCCGTATTGGACATTATGCCCTTTTAACATGATGATTTCGTTTTGGAGTATCCTTTCCTGATGGAGCCGTTCACTTAGACGACGATTGCCTTTCGTTACGAGTGCTGCAACAGATAGGGCTATGCCGCTTGAAGCAGAGTTAACAATGACTGCAGCTTCTGAGCCAAGGATATTTGCTATGTATTCCCCAGCTTTATCAACTAGTTCAGCCATTTCAACATAGTTCTGACCGCCTTCTTTTATAGCATTCATTACGGTTGATGATGGTGTAGACACACCGAGGATACTCATTCGTCCACTCGCATTGATTACACGTTTTAGACCATATTTACTATTTAAAGAATTTTCCATTCATGCCCACTCCTTTTGGTATTTCAACGATTTTTCCATTTTGAATAATGATGTCTACCGATACTCCTGTAACACGTTTGGCATTATGCAAGACAAGCTGTTCGTTCAATTTTTATATCCTCCTAAAACTAGAAAAAGATTTTATTTTCTAAAACTTTTAAATTTATAATGTATTTTATCACAATTAATGTTAATATTGTCATAACATTATAGAATTGTCATAACAAATATGAGTGTGTTATTTAATTGTATGTTGTTGTAGTAACATTTTGGTAGAGGCTTTTTCGACGTTCTTTTTGAATCACTAGGGGTTTATTCAACAAAAGGAAAGCGTTCTCATGGAAATTGGTATAAACAGCTGGATCCTTTCTAGTTGTTTACAATAAAAAATGTAAAAGGGGAGTTCACATGAAGAAGAAAAAGTTTAGCTTGTTGATGTTGCTCATGGCTTTTTTATTGATTCTTGGAGCATGTAGCAATAGTAGTGGCGGCACTGAAACTAGTAGTAAGCCAGAAGACAGTGGAAAAAAGGAAGAGACGGAAAAGCCTAAGAATATTGAACTTCGTGTAGTATCCACAATGGCTGGTACTGACCCATCAGGTCCAGCGTTTCAAAAAGTTCTTGATGAATTTACAGAAAAAAATCCAAACATCAAAATTATTAATGATTCACAATCAGCTGATGCTGGTACGATTCGTACAAAAGTAAATACAGATTTCACTTCTAATAATGAACCAGACCTAATGTTCTTTTTTAACACTATAGATGCAGAAGGGATCATAAACGCGGGTAAGGTTGTTGAACTTGAAAATGCAGAAGGCGTAGACCTTGCAGGATACAGTTCCATGCTTGAACAACAAAGAAATAAAAATGGAAAAATTTATGCAGCGCCACAATCAGGATTCTATGAAGGGCTTTTTGTAAATAAAAAACTTTTTGAAGAGCATAATGTCAAAATCCCAACAACTTGGGAGGAATACGAAGCAGCAATCGAAGCGTTCGCGAAAACAGATATTATTCCTGTAGCGGCTTCAACTGTAGATTCCTATTACGTAGTTGAACACTATATTTTAGCGGCTGGTGGTATGGAGAATTACCGCGCTAAACTAGCTGACCAAAACAAAACTTGGGCTGAAGGCCTAGATAACATTGCGAAACATGCGAAAATGGGTGCTTTTCCTGCCGATGCAGCTACATTGGATCTAAACATGGCTCAAGAGTTATTTAATCAAGAGCAGGCTGCGATGGTATTTGAAGGTTCTTGGTTCTGGGGACAGGTTATAGAAGCAGGAATTGCAGAACATATTTCAGTTATCCCGATGCCAGTATATGGTGATGGCGGACAGACTGGAGACCTAGTAGGTGGTTCTACATCAGGTTGGTTTATAAGTACAAAAGCATATGAGGATGAGAGTAAGTCCGCAGCAGTTGTTGACTTATTCAATTATATTACTTCAGAAGAGATTATGCTTCGTATCGTTGGTGCAACTGGTCAACCACCAGCAAAAGGAAAATTAACAGGTATTGCAGAGTATTTAGCGGCTGGACATAAATTAGTAGCTGATGCTCCTGGAGTAGATATTCCTATCAATGACCGTATCATTCCTGAAGGATTTACTTACATCCGTGAAAGTGTACCTTTAATTGTAAATGGTACAAAAACAGGAGAGCAAGTAATTAAAGAAGCAGCTGCATTAGAATAAAGAATACTAGATGAAACAAACCACCAGTGGGGACTTCCTCACTGGTGGAAGTTTATCTGTAAGTAAGGCTACTTTCGTAGAGTTTGTTGCTTTCTAATAGAATATTTGAAGGTGAGAACAACAATATATCCGAAAATAGCTTTAAGTAAAAAATGATTCACATTATTACTTTAAAAAGGAGCTTCTTATGAAAGGTGATAAGCGTTATATATTTCTATTCTTAACACCGGCCTTCTTGATTCTAGCAGTTTTTTTGTACTATCCTTTTTTTGAAAATATCAAACAAAGCTTCTATAAAACGGATGGTTTTTTTAACTCAACCTTTATCGGATTTGATAATTACAAAAGACTTTTTAATGATGAAATAGCCAGAGGATCAACTCTGAATTCTTTGGAATTAATGCTTTATGTAGCGATTTTTCAAGTGGGAATTGCGTTGCTTCTAGCGATAATGGTGAACTCGATCAAACGAGGGGCAGCCTTTTTTCGCATTACATTCTTCTTTCCAATCGTAATTTCGGGTGCGGCAATTGGTTTGCTTTTTACCCTTATTTATAATTATCGAAATGGCCTACTAAATGAAATCTTGGTTAATTTAGGCTTTGAGCGAGTCATATGGCTCACCGAGAAATCTGCTTTGTATATGGTTGCGATTCCAACGGTTTGGAATTATGTAGGGTTCTATTTCATTATTTTATTAACAGCTATTCAGAAAATCCCGCAAGACTTTTATGAAGCAGCCGATTTAGAAGGAATTACGCCATTTCAAAAAATGACGAAAATAACCATTCCATTAATTTTAAGCGATGTGAAAACTTGTTTAATCCTTGCGATTACTGGTGCGCTTAAGATTTTTGAACTTATCTATATCATTACGAAGGGTGGACCAGCGAATCAATCGGAAGTTTTGGGTACGTATATGTACAAAAAGGCATTTGTTGATTCAGCAATGGGATATGGCTCTACCTTAGCTGTTTTTATCGTTGTTCTTGGGTTAACGTTGGCATTTGTAACAAATAAATTACTTAAGAGCGATAAGTTGATGTATTAAGATTTTTGAAAGTGGTGATGGAGATTGACTGAAAAAGGTGCGAACCAACTCACCTATTGGGAGAAATTTCAAAGCAACATGTTTTCAAAATCAAAGGTTGGAAAACTATTTGTTTATATTTGTTTAACACTCTGGTCGATGACAACAATTTTTCCATTAGCTTGGGTACTCTTAAATTCATTTAAGCAATCAAGACAAATCATCACGGATACCTTTAGTTTACCAACGGATCCGACAATGCAAAATTATGTTAATGCATTTCAAACGGTAAACATTGGTAAGAGCTATCTAAATAGTTTAATTATGTCAGGGTCTGTCGTTCTCCTTACACTCCTTATTGGTGGAGTAGCTGCTTTTGCGATGGCAAGAATGCAATTTAAATTAAGGGGGATTTTGCAAACTCTCCTCATAGCAAGTCTACTAATTCCAGCATTTGCGACGGTTGTACCAGTATATAAGATGATGATTAAATTGGAACTGGTTAATACTTACTGGGGATTGATTGTACCGCAAACGGCTGGAAATCTACCATTTGCAATTCTTGTCATTAGTGCATATATGGCAACGATTCCTAGAGAATTAGAAGAGGCGGCAGTGATGGATGGGAGTGGTCGTTGGGGGATGTTTTTAAGAATATTCCTACCGATTTCGCTACCTTCATTTG
>JAEWIG010000272.1 GCA_023387295.1 Bacillota bacterium
AATATCAGTCAGCTTAAATTCTTTACAATTTTCTACATTAAGCTTCATAAATATGCCTTTCTTTCACAAGATAAGCAAGATAATCATTGATTGTCTGCTGGAAATCCTGTTCTGTCAACTTAGTATAATCCGTTTTCATATAGGCTTCACATAGCCATTCATTATTGCCGTTAACTTTGTGGGTTGCAGAAATGGCATCCACAGAGCTTATGTTACGGTATAGTTAAATCCATTCACGCTCAATTTCTACACATTTGCTCTTACCTTTACCGGTATCAATTTGCTCGACACGAGCCAGATTTTTCATCTTTTTAAACCCATCATTTTTGCAATACCCAAAGAAAGTATCAGTATTGGAAAAATCGTTATGTTTCGTGCCAATTTTGAACACCATACAGCAGGCAGAAGCACTTGCGCCGGTATAAAAAATTTCATTTGTCAGAGTAAACACGGCGTCGAGTATGTTTTCCTCCAATATTTCACGCTTAAAGCGAGCAATTTCTCCGCTTGTTACGATGGCTCAGGCGACAGGAAGTAATACTGCCAGTTTCGCTTGGTGGTTGATGGAATTAAGCGTGTCAGTAATGTATTTAACAAAATATAATCCTTTTGAAGGATCTTCTTTTTTGTTCTTTAACCAAGTATTAACATATTTTTGGGGTAGATGAATGCACTGACCGTTATACGACGGATTCATCAGAATGATGTTTGCTTTTGCCCTTTAATCCAGTCAGCTAAATCAAATCAGCTTCCCTGCTTGATATTTGAATTTCCATCCGAGTGAATCAGCATGTTCGTAGTGGCAAGCCCATAGATGTCTTCATCAAATTCAATACCGAATATCTGATTATTCTTTACATTTTTCTGTTCGATGGCAGTGGCGCAGTCATCTAACGCTTGCGTCATTGCCATCACTAAGAAGAAGCCACTGCCGCAACAGGGATCAAGGACGACTGAATATTTATTCACTCCGGCGATTTTTGTCATAAAATCGGTAATATGATCCGGCGTAAAAGCTTGGTTTCTATCCGACTTGCCAACATGCTTATTAAAGGGAACAAAGAACAAGTTAAACAGATCCTGCCTAGAAGTACTCTTATCATTGATAAAAGGGCGTATGTTATCTTCAATAAATTTCAAAATTTCTCTGAAAGTGGCAATGCCAATTGTCGGACATATTGGTCTCCTAATACATTATGGTTTAATAAGTCAAGTTTCTCCACCTTATTAATATCTGAATTCAACAATTTTTCAAGAACTTCTTTTATTCTTGTCCTTATTTGTGTAGATGTTAAAGAAGGAGTTGAATATTCTAAACCATTTTTCAGAGCAAGAAGACCAGTACCAACAAACTGACTCCTCAATTGTTCAGGGATGCTGTGGCGATGCAGTATTTCATTAAATTTATAAGTGTTCTGCATCACCTTTTTTATTATTGATTTTGGATGTGTAAAAGTCAACATGTTCATCTATAGATCGAAGAGCCGTTTCTCTTGGCATAAGATCGCTGTCGGAAACAACGCCTCGCCACACTTTTACATTTATCGTTTACAGTATTCGCTAAAATAGCAACTTTCTTTTTATCTGTCAACGTTTTTTCATATTCTACATAAGCAGATAATTGATCTTCATCTACTTCTGTAAAGTTATGTTTCGTTTCACTGAATACCATAACATTGTCTTTAACAAAACGAATATCCAACTTCTCAAAAGTACGGCCCGTACTTTTGAGAATAGGAGCAAATGTCAACGAGGCTGCAGAAAAAGCTTTAGGGTAACTAAACTCATCATTTTCAATATTGCTGGTAAGATATTCTCTGAAAATGGTCGAGATCATATCTGCTCTGATCATATAAATTCCTCTTATATCCATTTACTGTTGGCAGCAGACCAACACTCGGTAAATGTTTTATTTTCCGCTGCCGCTATAAACGGCTGTTCAAGAAAATTCTGTATTGTTTTTAAAACGGTACTGTAATCGTCCGTCTTGGTATTGATCTTGCGGACAAACGCCTTCCACTTCTTTCGCATGGCAGCATTCTCACCAAATCCCATAACCTGTTCAAATTGTTCAAGCGTGAAACTGTGTTCACGGTTTAAAAAGGTCTTTTTGAGTGCTTCAATAAGCACTCCACCATTAAAATCAAACTTGTTGGCGATATAATAAATATCGTAGTATTCCTTCATTCGGCTGGAAAACTCCATCAGGCTCAAAATAGCGTCAAGTTTTTCTGCAACAGTGGTTTCAACTGAGTAGGTATTTATCGTTGGTGATTCGAACTCTGGAAGTTGTGTTGGCATCTGGCGCTTTTCTTGTTTCGGAACAATGACATCTCCTACGCCAAAGTCAATACTGAACGGAGTTCTTGTATTTTTGATACGGGCAACAATAGAGGCATCGATTCCCGCATACTTTTTAGCGACGGCAATAGGAGAAACATCCTTAATCTCAAAGGTTACAAAATCATTGTCGGTAGGAACAGCGATAATGTCTTCCAAAATGGATTTTAATTGTTCCGGCGTGTTTGGTACTTGACGAAGCAAAAAGTCCACATCCACCGTTACCCGGCTGTCAAAGTCAGTCAAGGAATAAAGAAACAGCCCGCCTTTCAATACAAGATTTTCAGCATATTTGGATTTCTCCAAACGGCGGAGAAATTCTTCCTGACAAAAAAGCTGCAAACAGAGCTGATAACTCCTGCCGCTTTCAGCAGCTTTATTTTTCAGCCGTACAAGTACGGAAGCAGCGATATCAGCCATTGAGCAGCACCTCTATTACATCCATCAGTTTTTTATAAACCTTCATTTTCTTTGCGTAACTTGAAAGATTGATCAGGTTTTTCTTTTTATCGGCAGCATAGGCATTGAGCGCCTTATTAAATATTTCGTTGTCCAGCTTTGAGCGGTATTTGAAACAGTCGCAAATTGTGCGTTCTCGATCATAAACAGCAAGTCGCACTCCGTTAAAATCCCCGATTGTTTTTCCGATTTCAAACAAAGTAGGCTGTACAAAATACACCTTTGTTGCTAGAGAATCGATATGCAGCCTTGTCCGTGAAAAGGTACGGGGGACGGCAATTGACCATTGCCGGGGCGAAAAATCACTGTAGCCGTAATAAAACAGCGCCGATTCTACACATACAATGCTTTCGGGGAGGATAGTGGCAAGCACCTGTTCTTCTTTTATATCTTCCTGCTCAGCGAGATGGTAATAGCCATGTTTGACACGCTCGATATAGCCCTCTTTACATAGGTTGGCTACATGATAGTTGGAAAACCCCTCGGCGACAAAATCAGCGGTTTTCGCAATGCCGCCGTTGTTCTTGATAATGTTTTTGACAGTATTTATCTTATCCATTCATTCACCAACTTTCAAACCACAGGTTACTGAAACTGTGGTTAAAAAGTATTATAACATAGAATTGCCCCGATATTAACAATTTTTAAAACACAGATATAAGATATTGTGAAATTAAAATTTGAAATTTTATTGCAATATAACAGGCAAGTGTTATCAACCCCGATAACAAATTGATAGCATTAGCCCATATAGGCAGGATAATATGGATACATCAAATAATCAAAAGTACCACGAATACGGCAGAGAATAATCTCTAAATAAAATTGATTAGGATTTGTCGAGTGGGAGTGAGTGAAAATATATCAGTCATTATTGATATTACTAACAAACTTAAGGTGTCAAGAGTTTAGTTGAAGTGCTTTGAAAGTGCTTATTTATCAACAAAAAAAGTCAAGCTACTTTCAAGAAAAAATAATTAAGCCAACAGAGGATAAATTCTGTTGGCTTTTTTGCTATTTACATAAATGCTTTAAGATAGTATAAGCTACCATTGCATCCATCAATGAGATCACGATATGCGCTATAGTTTAATTAATAGATTTCCTTGTTGGCTGGTTTTAGTTTTTGAACAACTTGGTGATCGTAATCATCTAATAACTCAAGTGCTTGAGTATATTTTTGAATAATATCAAAACTTCTTTTGAATCTAAGTCAAGAACATCAGTAATTATATTTGATTGGATTTTTATTACCTTATTCAATACTTTTAATCGCTTGTCATTAATTGCATACCTTTAATAATATATTCTCGTAAGATGGATGTAGCCCATTTTCTAAAGCAATGCCTCTTTGAGATTTTACTCGATAGCCAACGGATATAATCATATCGAGGTTGTAGTAATCAAAATTTCTTTCTACGGATTTGTTACCTTCATTTTGAACTTGTGCAAATTTTGCGCAAGTTGAATTCTGCTCTAATTCATTTTCTCTCAATATATTTTTTATATGTCTTTTGTATTACAGAGCGATATTATTAATTTCATATATGTTGATGATGGAAATGTGCACTACTCTTATTATGGTTCATATATGAACATCAGAAACCAAAGCGATAGCCTTTCAAGGAACATAATTAGGCGAAGAAAATATGTTAAATGTATGGTTGGAATGAAGATAAAAAAGGACGTAATTATAAATCAAGGCTTCAATTTGATATTGATAGTACTATAAAACAGTCAATCAATTGGCAGGACTTATTATCTCAAATGGAACTGTATGGTTATGGAGTTTAGTACGGTAAAAATTTAGCGTTTAGCAGTAAAAATCAGCGGATATTTACCAGAGTAAAGACTATTGGACAAGCTATATGGAAGAAAGAATTAGGGAGCGAATCCTGAATAAAGATAAAGAACTTAACAATATTATAGATTTTAAGAATAACGATAAGTCTAAGTACGGAAAAAGTTATGAATATTAGGTAACAAAGCATAATCTTTAGACTGATGATTTTACGCTTATTGAAATGAGGGATAAGTGATTTAAGTTAATATAATAAATGGAGTGTGGTGTCAGTAGAATCTCAATAAAAAATGACTTGAAACGAGAGTTTGGTAAGCTGTTATGGGAGTAAAAAAAGGATAAAAGAAGTAGTAAAGCATATTCATATCGGCATAAGTAAGAGAGAACATTGTAAGAGGAATCGCAAAATCCGAATGATAATATTTATATGATGGTGAACAGACAAGATAAAGAAAACTATCAGAAGTCCTATAAGTAATAGATATTTTGCTTTAGCAGTTTCAGCACTTGAAGCATACTGTACTAGGATAGTTAAAGACAACATCCGGTAATAATTTTTTCAAAAAATTAAATCAGCATTGTTAATAATTAAGAGTTAAATAAGAGGAGATTGCAAGAAACGTAATTCATTAGCACTAAGTATAATGAAATGGAGTATTTGAAAGATAATAGATATTTTGGTAGGACTAAAATGGAGGATAAAAAAGAATCAGTTATTGGTGCAACTAGGAGAAATCAGGCTGAAATACGGAAAATTCAATAGAAAAGAAATAAATAAGTAAAGAAGCTTAGAGATAAATTTATGGTCGGTGTTATTTTAGTGCAGAACTGACTATTTTTTGTCATCATGTTTGAAAAAAGAAATATAGTGCTGCTATAGGCTTGATTTGTATGGCATAGTAGAAACGATATAATATTAAGATGGATAGGATTAGATGATAATCATGTCTAAGCTTAGTTATAAAAATTTATTCAAAAGATTGATAGATATAGAAATGAAGAATACAGAGCTTATGAAAAAGCTATAGTGAGTAGAAGTACATTTTAAAAAATAAAAAACGGGATAATGTGATAACCGATGTATTGCTAAGGATATGCGATGTATTGGATTGCGATATAAGAAATTGTAGAATGAGTTATTGAGTCTTCGGAGGAAAAATAAGATGAATTTGATTAGTTTGTTTTCAGGAGCTGGCGGGTTAGATTTAGGCTTTGAAAAAGCTGGACTTAATATAGTGGCTGCAAATGAATATGATAAAACGATTTGGGAAACATATGAAAATAATCATGATACAAAACTGATAAAAGGAGATATTTGCGGTATTCCTTCAGATATTTTTCCTAAATGTGATGGTATTATAGGTGGACCGCCATGCAATCATGGAGTGAGGCTGGTTCGTTAAAAGGAATAGAAGACCATCGTGGTCAATTATTTTATCAATATATACGCATTTTAAAGGATAAACAACCAAAATTTTTCCTTGCTGAAAATGTTAAAGGAATGATGGCTAAAAGGCATAATGATGCCGTTGAGAATATAGTTTATCAATTTAAAGAGGCTGGTTATGATGTATTTATTCATTTGTTAAATGCAAGTGACTATGGTGTTCCACAAGACAGAAAAAGAGTTTTTTATGTAGGATTTAGGAAAGATTTGAAAGTCAAATTTGAACATCCGAAGCCTTATGAAACTAAATTGACATTTAAAGATACAATTTTCGATTTGAAAGATTCTGCAATACCGGCATTAGAAAGAAATAAAACAAATGGGAATAACTGTAAATTTTTGAATCATGAGTATTTTGTTGGCGCATACTCACCTATTTTCATGAGTATAAATAGAGTGAGACAATGGGATGAGCAGGCATTTACAGTTCAAGCATCAGGAAGACAATGTCAGTTACATCCGCAGGCACCGGTAATGCCTAAAGTAGAAAAAAATAAAAATATATTTGCACCAGGAAAAGAAAAACTTTACAGAAGGCTGACTGTTCGAGAATGTGCAAGGATTCAGGGTTTTCCGGACGATTTTAAATTTTACTATACGAATCTAAATGATGCTTATAAAATGATCGGCAATGCTGTACCAGTAAATCTTGCGTATGAAATGGCTAAAGCAATTGTATCTGCTTTAGATAATTCAAGTGCAAATAGTAACCTATTAAAAACTGGGACAGATGATTAATTGGAGGTTAGTTATGAGCAATAAAAGTAATAATCAAGGAAGAGCATATGAATTTTCATGCTAAATTACATTATTTGAAGAAATATCTAAAATAAGACCGGCAAAGATAGAAAAAAATAGTAGTTACTTTGCGGCAGAAAGAGTGTGGAATACTTTAACTGACTCTGAAAAAACAATATATAAAGTTAGTACCTTGGAAGGAGTTAACACTATATTTGACCTTGAACCTTTGATTTTAGATGATGGGGATGATGAGCTTGAACTAAAAATTCAATCGGATGATAAAGGTAAGGAAGGCGATGTGAGAGATGTCTTGATTATCAGATGAGGGATTGAATGGGAAATAGGTTTAAGTGTTAAGCATAATCATTTTGCTGTTAAGCATAGTAGGCTGTCAAAGAACTTAGATTTTGGTAGAAAATGGTATGGGGTAGATTGTTCCGAACAATATTTGAAAGATATTAAGCCTATATTTGAATATCTTGATGTTGAGAAACAAAAAGGCTCTAAGTGGAGCGATTTACCTAATAAAGAAGATGATATATATTCCATTGTTAAATGCTTTCAAAGGTGAATTGGAAAGACAAAATCATTTGTTTGGAAAAGATATACCAAAACTTATGGTGGAGTACTTACTTGGAGAATTTGATTTTTATAAAGTTATTGGAATTGATAGTAAACGAACAACTCAAATTCAAAGTTACAATTTAAGAGGCACTTTAAATAAGCAGGGGAATAAGAAAAAGAGAAGCATTGAATTACCAATATCAACACTTCCAACACGAATTGTAAGTTTAGAATATAAACCAGGGAGTAAAAACACCTTGGAATTATATCTTGATGGTGGTTGGCAATTTAGTTTCAGAATTAATAATGCTTCGACTAAGGTTGAATCAAGTTTGAAGTTTGATATACAAATTATAGAGATGCCTGCAACTATTATAACGATAGATTGTAGATGGAAGTAGAGAGATTAAATAAGTGTAGTAGATACACTCAACATTATTATAGGATTTAAGAAAATATTTAAGAATTAGAATGGAAAAGGAATGACAAGACAGAAATATTGAGTCATTAACAAACACTACTTAACAATCACAAAAAACTTTGACGGTATTAATGAATTCAATTTTATGAGAAAAAGCACCTGAATATTTTGTCAATAAGTGTTTAAAATACTTGGGTATAAAATCATTAACGATAGATTGATTGTGGGTGTACTACAATCATTAAGGTGGTGTTAGTTTAATATCTAGAATTATATAAATTATAAATGATAACACAATAATGAAGAGAAAAATTGAGAGGATTAAAATGATATCTACAATAGTTTTAAATGGGGTAGCAAGTTATAAAAAAGAGGCTGTGCTTAATACTGATAAAAAAGTAAACTTGTTGTACGGATTAAATGGAACAGGGAAGAGTACTTTTTCGGAGTTCCTATATGATCAGACAGGAGCAAGATTTTCACAATGCAGGATAGATGGACTTGAAGAAAACAACTCTGTGCTAGTTTACAATCAAAAATTTGTTCACGATACCTTTTACGAACCAGAGGGAATACATGGTATATTCACCTTGTCGAAGGGAAATACTGATGCTCAAAAGGCAATTGATACTGCAAGTGCTGAAGTAGAAAAATTGACAGAGCAAAAGCGAAAAATAGAAGAAAAAAAGATAAAAGATGAGCAAAAGCACTTAGGTGAGATTGAAGAATACAAGAAACAAGTATGGAAAATCAAGACGGAATACACCGGAGGAGATAGAGTTTTAGAGTTCTGCTTAGATGGATTAAAAGGAAATAAAGATACCCTTTTCAAACATATTGTTTCTCTAGAAAAAACGGTAGGCGAGCTTGATTATTCTATAGATGATTTAAAGAAAGAGGCTCAGCAACTTCAGGGTGGAGCTCAGAGTAGGTCACTTTTACACAAAGTCTTGCTTAATGTTGAAGATATTGAACAATCAGAATTGCTGTCTAAGGTTATAGTTGGTAATAAGAATAGTTCGGTAGCCTCGTTGATTGAAAGGCTAGGAAATTCGGACTGGGTTAATACAGGAATTAAATATGTTCATATAGATGGTGAAAAAGGTGTATGCCCTTTCTGCCAGCAAAAAACCATTACACAGAATTTTCTTGAACAGATTAATGCTTATTTTGATGAGAGTTATAATCGAGACAAATCTCAGATTGAGCAGATGATTTTTAGATACAAAGCGGAAATAAAGAAATCGATTGAATTTTTTAATGACATTAAAGATGATCCTTTTCTCAAAAAAAATAAAGTGGAAATAGAGAATCTGAGTGCGAAGCTTATTTCTGTATTGGAGCAGAATCTAAATACTTTGATAGATAAGGAGAAGACACCTAGTATTAAGGTTTCACTGCAGCCAATTAATGAAATAATAGAATCTATAAACAGAATTATTAAAAACGCTAATAACGAAATTTCTCTGTATAACCAAAGAATTGCAGATATAAAAGGATCCAAGAGTAAAATTAAGGATAGATTTTGGTGTCTTATGCGTAAAGAATATAATTCTGTAATTGAGTTGTATGATGCAAATGAAAAGGCTTATGAGCAATCGGTTAAAAATGCCCAAAAGGAGTTACAAACAAAAACATTCGAGATTAACACTAATACTGCACTGATAGAGGAAAATCGAAAGAAAACTGTAAATATTGATGGAGCTGTAAATAATATAAAGAATGGACTGATAGATATTGGCATTACGGATTTTACAATAGAAAAATATTCCGAGAAAGATGCATTATATAGACTAAAACGTGAGGATTCGGATGAAGATGTCTTTAAAACATTAAGTGAAGGCGAAAAAATGGTAATAAGCTTTCTATATTTTATTGAATTATGTAAGGGGGAATCAACCGCTGAAAAAGCTTCAAACAAGAAGATTGTAGTGATTGATGATCCTATATCCAGTTTATCACACATTTATGTTTTTAATATTGGAAGATTAA
>JAEWIG010000276.1 GCA_023387295.1 Bacillota bacterium
GGAATACAACCGAAGACTATTCAAAATTGGAAATCAATGCGAAGAATTTGAGATATTTTAATCAGTATTAATAACAAGGGGAAGCAAATGACAACAACGAAGGCATATATCAAAGAATGGCAGCAAGCTTTGCAAAAAGAGATTAATCACCTGAAAAAGTTTGGCGGAAGCCGCTACTCTGTAATAAATGGACGGTTGTTATCTAATGACGGCCCGTATAGCTACTATTTTGATACAGCCATTTCATTAAGGATACCAGTTGGTTCCCAGATAAAATTGGAATGGGGAACGATGAAAAGTAGTGGAAAGGTGCTTTCCTCTGAGGGCAGGGGAATCATTCTGTCTTTAGAGCAAAACTTTGGAGACCTCATCCCAGATGCATATCTGCTGCATGACCCTTGGGAATTGCTTGAACAATTAATAGAGCGCTTGGATGAGATAAAAAAAAGCAAACAAAAACGGTTGAGAGTGAAGAGATTGATGAATCCTTCCTTGGAAACGAAACATCCTGTGGAAAAGATTAAGAGCAATGTCCATGAATTGATTTTGAGGTCCAAATATAATCCGGCTACGTTCGTCTGGGGGCCACCGGGTACTGGGAAAACTTACACATTGGCCAGAACAGCGGCTAATAAATATTTTCAAAAGAAAAAAGTGTTGATATTGTCGCATAGCAATCAAGCTGTCGATGTATTGATGGGTGAACTGACTGATTTTATTAAAAAGAAAAAAAAATTTCGAGAAGGGGATGTGCTCCGTTACGGCGGGAACATCGGGGAAACTCTATCAGATCATCACGAAATTACGACAAATATGATGATCGAAAAGCAGGACCCTCTCCTTGCCCAGGATAGAGTAAGACTTGTTGAAGAAAGGCGCCATTTAAAGCAAGATTTGGCTCATTCATTCAGTAAACGAGATTCGGATCATCTGTTAGAACTAGAAACAAAGATCGCCAGGATACTGGAGAAGGTCCGGAAAAAGGAAGTTGAATTGGTTAGAGATGCATTCATTGTTGGTACGACTCTAGCTAAAGCGGCTAGTGACAGCGCTGTTTATGAGCAGGATTATGACATCGTCATCCTCGATGAAGCAAGTATGGCTTATGTACCACAGGCAGCTTTTGCGGCAACCTTGGGAAAACGAGTCATTATTTGCGGTGACTTTAAGCAATTGCCACCGATTGCTTCAAGCCGGGACTTAACAGTGGCTAAATGGCTGAAAGAGGATGTATTCCATAAAGCTGGAGTGGTGGAATGGTTGAATAGGGAGAAGCTTCACCCTCAGCTTTTTTTATTAAAAGAGCAGAGGAGGATGCATCCTGATATTTCAGCTTTTACTAATCGATACATTTATCATTCACTAGTTGGAGATCATGAAAGTGTTGATAAAAGTAGAAATAAAATCGCAAGTCTTGCTCCTTTTAAAGGGCGAGCTGCTGTGCTTTTGGATACGAGCTTCACGGGCTTGCATTGTATAAGTGATAAAGCAACCAATTCTAGATTCAATCTTTGGCAGCTACTGCTGTCTTTTCAATTGATTCATGAAGCATACATGAGTGGGGCTAAATCGATCGGGTATGTGACACCATACCGTGCCCAGGCGAATCTAATGGAGCTGCTTCTTGAGGAGATATATGAGAAAGAGCGCTGCCAAGCGGATATTATTGCGGCTACTGTTCACCGATTTCAGGGGAGTGAACGAGATGTGATGATATTTGATACGGTTGATAGTGCGCCGCAAGAACGGGCGGGCATGCTTATAACTGGTAAGGAAAGTGAGCGTTTGATTAACGTAGCCATTACGAGAACGAAAGGGAAATTCATTCACGTCAGCAATAGAAATTTTATTGAAAAACATATATATCAAGGAAAAACATTGCGCCAACTGGTTGATCATCAGGTCAGGAACAAACAAACGGTCACAACAGAAGAAATTGGCTCATGGATTCGAAATCAACAGCCAAAATTAAGATGGATTCATGCGCGAAAAGTAGAAACGGTTTTTCAGGACATGAGTGCGGCAAAGTCATCGATTACCATCTCCTTGCCGGAGGGAACCCATTTATCTGAGGAATGGACTAAGCAGTTATTAAATAGAGGAAAACGAATAAAATTGACCATTATTTCAAATCAAAAGTGGAACCAATCTGATGTATGGCTGAATGAGAATTTTCCATTTCCGTTTGTAATCATTGATGAGGAAATTTTGTGGCTAGGATTTCCGCTAGAAGGCGCCAGAGGTGTCCAGCCCCCTTATGTAGCGGCTAGGCTGCGTTCGAGTAAAGTGTGTGAATACTTGTTAAGGCAGATTTAATTAGGTTGTATTACGATAGAATCGAACCCATTTTAGAAAGGCAACTAACCACTTGGAGTTGCCTTTTTTCACTTTTTTAGGGACATTACGCTAGAACTTAGGACCGATTCCTGAGTTTCAATACTGTGTGTGAAACACAGACTCTCGCCAATTTTAAATATTGCAAGTATTTTTTTCCTGAGAAGAAAAGAATTGTACATATGAGAGCGTTTTCCATCATAAAGTGAATTAATTATAGGTTGTTTCATATTAGAGAGAAGGGGGAATGGAGATGAATATTTTACTATGTTGTTCAGCGGGTATGTCTACAAGTCTACTAGTAACAAAAATGGAAAAGAGCGCAGAGGAACAAGGGCTGGATGCTACGATATGGGCGGTTTCAGCAAACGTTATTCGCGATCATATCGATAAGGCAGATGTCCTACTCGTTGGACCGCAAGTAAGGTATATGCTACCACAATTAAAGAAGTTAGGAGGTGAGAAGGGGATACCAGTAGATGTCATAAATACTGTTCATTATGGAATGTGCAATGGGGCAGAGGTATTGAAATTTGCAAGACAGCTAGTCACTAAATAGGAGAGTGATAAGAATGAGCAAATTAAACTATGTTTTAGAAAACAAAGTTATGCCTGTTGCAGCACGGATTGCTGGGCAGCGTCATTTACAAGCGCTGCGTGATGGACTTATCTTAACTATGCCATTAATTATTGTTGGTTCGATCTTTTTGATTTTAGGGTTTCTACCTATACCAGGCTATGCGGAATTCATGGCTAGAACTTTTGGTGATGCGTGGCTTACGAAGCTATTATATCCTGTCGGAGCCACATTTGATATTATGGCACTTATCGCTGGGTTCGGTATTGCCTATCGCTTAGCGGAAAAATACGGTGTCGATGCATTATCGGCAGGTGCCATTTCGGTTGCAGCATTCCTACTTGCAACTCCGTATCAGGTTTCGTTTTTAGCAGAGGGAGCAACAGAAGCTGTTCTTGTTGGAGGGGCAATCCCAGCAGCTCTTATGGGGAGTAGAGGATTGTTTGTTGCCATGATAATTGCCATGCTGTCTACTGAAATTTATCGATTTATTATCCAAAAGAAATTTGTTATTAAAATGCCGGAGGGAGTTCCGCCAGCAGTAAGTAGATCCTTCATTGCCTTAATTCCTGGTGCCATTGTCATCACTGTTATTTGGCTGTTGCGTTTACTTGTTGAGCAGACGGATTTTGAAAGCTTACACAACGTTGTTGGAATTATTTTAGGAAAACCACTTGGAGCACTAGGTGGAAGTCTAATTGGAAGTTTAGTAGCTGTATTTCTTATTCAATTACTATGGTCATGTGGATTGCATGGGGCTTCTATTGTTGGTGGGGTAATGGGACCGATTTGGTTAGCGTCAATGGATGCGAATAGAATTGCTTTTCAAGCTGGGTCCTCAGAGTTACCAAATATCTTTACTCAACAATTTTTCGACATTTTTATTTATATCGGAGGATCAGGGGCGACATTAGCGTTAGTAATTGCGATGTTATTGTTTGCTCGAAGTCAACAAATGAAACAATTAGGGCGATTAGCCATTGGACCAGGTCTATTTAATATTAATGAACCAATTACATTTGGAATGCCGATTGTGATGAACCCGCTCATGATCGTACCTTTCATTTTAGCTCCCCTTTCCATCGTCATCATAACTTACGTTGCAATGACAACAGGCTTTGTTGCAAGACCATCTGGAATTGCTGTTCCATGGACAATGCCACCGATTATCGGTGGGTATTTAGCAGCAGGTAATAAATTTTCCGGTGCCATCTTACAGTTTGTAAACTTCCTCGTTGCCTTCGCTATTTATTATCCATTCCTCAGAATGTGGGATAAGCAAAAACTTAAGGAAGAGCAAGGAGCAACGAAATAGGGGGTACTATGACAAAATTAGTAATCAATGCCGATGATTTCGGCTACTCAAAAGGAGTTAATCTAGGGATTATTGATGCCTATCAAAATGGTGTTGTTACATCTACAACGATGATGGTGAATATGCCTGGAGTGGAGCATGCGGTGGCACTAACTTTAGAAAATCCAGGTCTAGGCGTTGGCATTCATCTCGTTTTAGATTGTGGAGAGCCAGTAAATGCTAATGTTCCATCCCTAATTGATGATGAGGGGAGATTTCATAAAGCAGAAAGCCTATCTCAAAAAGCAAAGCTTTCAGATATTGAAAAGGAACTCAATAGTCAAATTGAAAAATTTCATTCTTTAGGATTAGTTCCCACTCATCTTGATAGCCATCATCATGTTCACGGACATGAAAAAATATATCCAATTATTGAGAAAATTGCTGAACTATACCAGCTTCCTATCCGGAAGGTTTCCGCTGATCCGAATCATTCTAGCAATCTTCATTTACAAACAACGCAATTCTTTATTCATAAGTTTTATGGAAACGATTTAACGGTACCATTTTTCCTAGATATGCTGGAAGAATTAGAGCCGTTTGAAACAGCTGAATTGATGTGCCACCCTGCATTTATCGATGAACCATTATTAACAGGGAGCTCGTACGCCCTTCAACGTGTGAGAGAATTGGCTATTTTAACTGATTCAGCAGTAAAAGAAGCAATCGTGAACAAGAAGATTCAATTAGTTACTTATAAAGAGGCCTTTATTTTTTAGTAGTTGTCGATAGCTGTATTAGATATGTTTACTTCGGTCTTAGTTTTATACTAGCACCGAAGTAAACTTTTTGAACGCGGTAATCTAAGGAGGAGCAAGATGGAAAATCAAGAGCATATCATTTTTCAACTAATTCTTCATGGTGGAAATGGGAGAAGCTCTGCCATGGAAGCAATCGCAGCAGCGAAGCAGGCAGATTTTTCAACGGCAAGGGAAAAATTACAGGAAGCAGCAGATGCAATCCATGAAGCACATAAAGTCCAAACATCACTTATTCAAGCAGAAGCCAGAGAAGAAAAGACAACAGTGTCATTGTTAATGGTTCACGCTCAAGATCATGTAATGAATGCCATAACGGTTAAAGACATAGCTACTGAATTTGTTAATTTATATGAAATGTTTCACCTAGAAAAGTAGCGGGAGGTAAAAATTTTGGCAAAAGGACTGAAGATAGCCACAATTGGCGGAGGCTCAAGCTACACTCCTGAATTAATTGAAGGATTTATTAAAAGATATGATGAACTTCCCATTCGTGAGTTATGGCTCGTCGATGTTGAGGCTGGTAAGGAAAAACTTGATATTGTAGGGAATCTTGCAAAACGTATGGTTCGAAAGGCTGGTCTTCCGATAGAAATACATTTAACTTTGGACCGTAGAATGGCATTGAAGGATGCAGATTTCGTGACAACTCAATTTCGTGTTGGTTTACTTGAAGCCCGTGCAAAGGATGAACGGATTCCTTTAAAATATGGTGTTCTTGGTCAAGAAACGAACGGACCTGGAGGATTATTTAAAGGCTTGCGCACCATTCCAGTCATATTAGATATTTGCCGTGAGATGGGGGAGCTATGCCCGGATGCATGGTTAATTAACTTTACAAACCCAGCTGGCATGGTAACGGAAGCGGTGCTTCGTTACTCAAATATTAACAAGGTTGTTGGCTTATGCAATGTTCCAATCGGTATGGAAATGGGGATAGCGAAGCTGCTGGAGATCGCTCATTCCCGTGTACGAATCGATTTTGCTGGACTAAACCATATGGTATATGGATTGGATGTATTTGTTGATGGGGTAAGTGTTAAAGAAAAGGTGATGAATCTTTTAACCGATCCGAATAACACGAGCTTTGTGAAAAACATTCCAGGGTATGGCTGGGAGCCGGAGTTCCTTAAAGCCCTAAATGCTCTCCCTTGCCCCTATCATATGTATTATTACAAAACAAAAACGATGGTTGATAAAGATATTGAAAATGCAGAAAAGGAAGGCACACGTGCTGAAGTTGTACAAAAGCTAGAAAAAGAATTATTTGAACTGTACAAGGATGAAAATCTTGATATCAAACCACCTCAGCTAGAAAAACGAGGAGGGGCTTATTATTCGGATGCTGCAGTCCGATTAATTACATCCATTTATAATGATAAGGGTGATATCCAGCCTGTCAACACGATGAATCGTGGAGCGATTGCCAGTATTCCTTTTGAATCAGCAGTAGAGGTGAGTTGTATCATCACAAAAGATGGTCCAAGACCGATAACAATGGGAGATCTCCCTGTTCCTGTTCGCGGACTTGTGCAGCAAATTAAATCTTTTGAACGAATTGCGGCTGAGGCAGCTGTGACAGGAGATTATGCAACAGCATTACTTGCTTTAACGATCAATCCACTTACTCCTTCCGACACGATAGCCAAAGCTATTCTTGATGAAATGTTAGAAGCACATAAAGAGCATTTACCTCAATTTTGGGAGAAGCTTTAGAAATGTCCCTGTGTTTATTATGCTTTCAGAAAAACCAATAAATATACAAAAGGAAGTGGAGAAAAACGGCAAATTTTCCCCACTTCCTTATTTATCGTCGTGTCAGACATCTATAAGACTACTAGACCATACGTTATCCAATTTCTTTCCTTAGTGTACTGCAATTTGTCCATCACTCATTTTGATAATACGATCAACATATGAAAGCATTTCTTCATCATGAGTAACGATTAAAGTAGTAATGTTCAGCTTTTTAGTTAAATCACGAATTAATCCCATGACATCTTTAGAACGTTTAGAATCTAAACTAGCAGTTGGTTCATCTGCAAAGAGAATTTCTGGTTTATGAATAATGGCACGAGCAATGGCAACCCGCTGCTTTTCTCCGCCAGATAGGGAAGAAGGATAGGCTGTTTTCCGATGGTCCATTTCAACTAAAGATAGGATCTTGTCAATTTCTTTTTTTTGTTCACTTTTCTTCATTTTAGTGTTTGCAACATCTAGCATCAGCATCAGCTGCTCTTCTACTGTAAGAAAAGGAACCAGGTGGGCAAATTGAAATACAAAACCAAATTTGTTTGCCCGTATTTTTCGAACTTGTTCTGCATTCATAGCAGTTAAATTTTTCCCTTCGAATAGTACCTGACCATCTGATGCGGGCTGAAGTCCTGCTGCGATTGTTAGAAGTGTACTTTTTCCCGAGCCTGAAGCACCGACTAGTGCTGTTACCTCGCCTTTTTTAAGGGAAAGATTAACTCCTTTTAGGATTTCTTCTGTCACTTCGCCATTTGTAAAGGTTTTTCTAACTTCCTCTATTGTAAATACTGACATATTAAATCTCTCCTTGTTGAATTGCTTGCAATGGTTCAACTTTTTTGATTTGAACACCTGAAAGTGTCGCTCCAATAAATCCGATGACAAAGAAGACGATTGACAATTGTACTGTTGTTTCAGTAGTTAAATGAAATGGCATACCTTCAGGTGCGATCATGCTAAAAGCCTGACTAAGTGCAATGGATAGACTAAGAGCAATGACTGTAATAAATACCATTTGTGTCCACATCATTTTAAACAATGCACTTGTTTTGACACCGATTGCTTTTAAAATCCCATATAAACCAATTTTTTGTACGTTCATCATGTAGAAGAAGATGGCAAACAACATTCCACTAATGACGACTAGAAACCAAACAATCATATTTAATGACATCTGTTCTGCCTTATAGCTTGCAACGGTATTTAGAAATTCTTTATTAGAAAATGCTTGTAATCCATCCACTGATTGTGGTGAATCCTCTCCAGGAACGAAAAGCATTTGCATTTTACTTGTCCGATACATTTCTTTGTAGTCTTCCATATTAATAAATGCAACAGGGGCATGGCTGAATTTCTTTTCATCTACAAAACCTTTAACAGTAAACTCGCCGCTATATTGATTATTTGTCAGGATATCTCCCACTTTTACCCCATTATCTTTCATAGTGCTATCTAGTACGATTTCTCCTTTTTTCACGTTCTCAAACAACTCAGACTCGGTCGATGTAACAAACACAACACTTTGCTGTTTATCAGCAG
>JAEWIG010000281.1 GCA_023387295.1 Bacillota bacterium
CTTATATTCCGTAGCAAATGGTTCTGAATCGACTTGGAATTGATTTGTATAGCCTGCCAGTGGTTCTGTTTCTTTCAAAATATATTTTCCCCATTTAATTTCTCCAAAATCAACTATACCAGTTGCATCTGATGTTGCTTCTTTAATAAGAGTTGAACCAATAAATAAACCAAACTTAACTCCTTCTAATGGGGCATTCGTTGTTCCTACATCATTTTTCGTTAACTTTAAATTATATCGTTTTAATGTACCTTCTGCACCTGAGAATTCATATGTTACTGCTTGAGATACGCTTTGCGTATCTGTTTTAAGTTCATTACCCTGAAATTTATAAGTGTACGTATTAGATAAGGTATCTTCCGTAGAAGCAGTAATATTAGTAACATAAGAAATTTCATACTCTTCGTTAATATCAGCTAATAAAGTAATCAAAAAACTTTTCTTATCTGCTGCTACTTTAAAGTCAAATATTTTTTCAGCTTCTGCTTGTGTTAATGTTACCTGCGAGGAAGTAAAAGAATCTCCATTACGCGTGTATACACGTTTTTTGACTTCAAATGTGTCTGCTCTGTCAATTGTAATCTCGTTGTCTAATGTTAGCCCATTAAACTTTTCAACTAATATTTGACCATTATTCAATGTATCTTTAATTGTCGAATCCTTTTTAATATAAGATTGACTCTTATTAACTTTCAATTTCCACTCTAGATAGTCTGTATCTTTAATGTCACGACCATCTTTTTTAAAATATTTACCCGCATTCGTTACTTCTGGACTCTTCCCTAGTGCCTCTGTGTCTAATGTGGCAAGTGTCGTATTATTACTTGAAAGAACGGCAGTATTTTTAGCTGTTTTTATTCCACCAGGAAAATCACCAATAAATTGCTTATTATACTCTGTTGTATAAACGATACGATACGGTTTATCGATCGTCTCGTCGTTGAATGTCAATTCAAAACCAGTGTAATTCCCACTAGTTCCTACTCCAACTACTGTGAAATTAGTATATTCAGTACCTTGTATTGGATTTTCATTAGTATTTTGCATATCTAATAAATAAACTTTAACTGTTTTTGAAGAAACTTCTGACATCGATTGTTTATCACCGAATGTATCTACAACTTTTGCATTCGTTATTCGATGTAAGTTGTAGTTAATATCTACTTGCCATTCAAGGTTTTTATCTATTGGATTGTAAATTCCAGTCTTGTTACCGTTGTATTGTGTAAAACTGTTAAACGTTGTTGTCGCAGAATCTGAATTAGTATATTTGACACTATCTTTCGTCCACGTTACATCAATACTATTCTTAATATTATTGTTTTTATAGTCTTTAGTTGGATCAAACGTAGTTGGATAAGTAAATGTTATGGCTTTGTTTACTTCTCCTCCTTCTACTAAATCTAAAGTAAAGCCTTTTAATGTATATTCACCTTTTTCATCTGTTTGCCAATCTGTTAATGTCAAATTGAAGCAATCTGTTGTTTTACTAGATGAACAAATATTCGTACTGTTTTTATTTACAAAATCTTCTTTGTACATTTTTAAGAACTTTCCACTTTCAAACGTATCTGTAATTGTCACATTTGAAATATTTTCGTAGTTACTACTGTTAAATGTAAAGCTCCAATTAATTTGTTTGCTTGCATAGTCTATCTCATTAGAAACTTGACCCCTTTTAGAGATCATAGCGTGATTCACATCTTTTGATACCACATTTGATTCATAGGTCTTTGTTCCACTTGTATAAGAAATTTTTGCTTTGTTAGAAGCTTTATAGTTTTTATCTACAACATCATCTTTTGTTTTGTATTTGATTGTATGAGCTTTTCTTGTCTACTATCAGAAGCTTCTTTTTCAATTTGAGGATAAAAAATTAAAAGCAAGCCAGTGATGACAAATGCGAGACTAGCTACAATTCGCAAAGACATGTCTCCTTTCCTACTTTCTACCTCCCTATACTTTTCTCTCTATCAAACAAAAAATAAATAAAGTGATAATCTTTTTAAAAAACTAGTTCAATTGGAATGTTTGTTAAGTAACACCAATTCTATTTTACTATTTTTACTCTGAACAAATTCTGAACACTTTTAACACGTTAAATAACATATTAATATACAAAAATAAAAAGTTGTCCAAAAGTCGATGAAACCTGACTTTAAGACAACCGCGATTAATTGATAATCTTATACAAACTGGACTTTATATAATTCTTCTATTTCATTTGGAATATGAATACTTAAATCAACCTCTAATCTTTCACGAATGATTTCATATAGCTCTTCCATTCTTTGTCTGTTTCCTACCCTGCTATAGTGTTTCATAAGCTTAAGCATATTCGTCTCATTATATAAATCAATCTCCAACATTTTCTCCAAACTATCTTCTACTAAAAATGGATGTTTATCTTGAAATTTTGGTTCGTCAATGAATTTTTCAAGAAATTGTAATACTGACTGCTTCATCGTTTGTTGAATTTCCATCGCCCATTCATAATTGTCTTCCTCTAAATAATCTCCCTGATAAAGCTCAAGGACCTTTATGACATTTTCAGGAGTAACATTCGATTGTACTTGTTCCTCTAGTTCAATAAAATCACACTGAAAAGTTAAAGAAAGAATATAGGAATCATTCACTAGTTTTAGCGGATCCACCAATCCATTTTCTTTTAATAGTTTTCGTAAATGATAAACAGTCGTATGAAGTAACACCATAGATTTACTTACATCAGAATCCGGCCATAGATCCTCAATAATTTTCGCTTTATGAGCAGGACGATAATGTAAAAGGTAAACAAATAATTCTTTTACTTTCCGTGTCCTCCATTTTATTACGTTACCTTTAGAGTCAAGAAAACGAAAGCTTTTCATTGTATACGCATATAAATCTTCAGTTGTTTGAATAGCAATATCTTTTCTTATTTTATTCAGCGCTAGCTTCTCTGTTGTTTTCAGAACTGCCTTTCTTAAACGATTCAAGTTTACAGGCTTCAACAAATAGTCTATTGCATTCACTTCAAAAGCTTCTAAAGCAAATTCAGCATGGGCTGTTACAAAAATGACCTCGATATGACTATATGCTTTCTTTACTTTTTCTGCGAATTCAATTCCGTGAACTTCTCCCATATTCATATCCAGAAAAATGGCTTCAACCTCTAATGTTGCCAAATCAAACAAAGCAAGCTCTGGATCTTGATATTTGCCAACGATTTCAATTCCTTCTATTTTATTTAATTGGATTTCCAACAAGTTTAAAGCAAGGATCTCATCGTCAATTAACAAGACTTTCATCGATTCTCACCTCGGGTAATATGATTGAAATTTATGTTCCATTCCCTTCAGTGCTTTCTAGATATAGAAGCCATCTTTAATTTTCCATTCTCGACAAAATAACTCACAACCTACACCAATTTCTGATTTTTTGACAAATTATTTTTATAATACCTTAATTGTATACATATCACCAAATATTGTAAATACAACCTTTCTACCTATTAAAAATGTGCTATTGTCGAAAGCGGAATCAGAATTGGCTAAGATAAAACCCAAAAAAACTTTTTCAATTCCCTCTCAAAATTCGACAAATTCCCGTATAAATAGTAGTTAACAAAAAGTTTACATATTTAATAAGCGGAATTTTTCTATTATAAGGAGAAGATTGAGATGAAAATGAAACACATTGTAACAACAGGACTATTTGCAGGTTCATTGTTAATGGGTACATCTGCATTTGCTGAAGGGGAAACTCCTGCTGTTGCTAAAACAACTGAGGTAAAAACTGTAACAGGAACACAAGAGAAGGCCGGAATCACACCTGATAGCTTTTTTTACAATTTTGATAAACTAGCAGAAAAGCTGCAATTGCTGTTTACAAATAAGCCTGAGAAAGAGGCGGATCTCTTCCTGCAATTTGCCAATGAACGTTTAGCTGAAACAGATAAAATGGCCGAACTAGAAAAGAAAAAGTATATTAATCAATTAATAGAACAATATTTATTAACCTTACAGAAAGCACAAGAGAAGGTTGGAGAAGTAGTTTCTAATGAAGAAACTGATAGTCAAGTAAAAGAAGATTTATCGACTAAATTAGAAGATACAACATCCGTTACAGAAGGTGTAGAACAAAACTTAGATGGGGATCGTCAAACAGTATTAGACGAAAAACGCCAAGAAGCTTATTTAGTTGCCAATGTTATAAAAGATATTGATCCGGAAAAAGTGAAATCACTTCGTGAACAAGGCTTTGGCTTCGGAGAAATTGTTAAAGTTGTTTCCTTAGCAGAAGCGAGTGGGAAAACAGAAGATGAAATGGCTGCATTATTAAAAGAAGGCAAGGGCTATGGTGCAGTTGTGAAAGAATTAGATATGGAACCATCCCAAATTACGAAAAATATCCTCGATAAAAAGAAAAAACATCTTGAAACCCTAATGGAGAAGAAATTAAAAGCAGGCAATCAAGAAGCAGCTGAGCACATCGCAAAATCTATAGAAGCAATTGAACGAAAGAAAGTAGAATTCCATATAGCTAATAACGATGAAGGTAAGCAAACTGGACTAGATAAAAAAATTGCCATCATAAAAGAAAAAGCAGCTGCAGGATTAATCCCCCAGGACGTAGCTGATCGGAAAATAAATATACTTCAAAACAAAGCTGTAAAAAAGGGCACAGACTCAACTGAGAATACTAGTGAAAATGATGATCAAGCTACAAAAAAGAATGAGAATGAAAATGAAAAAGAGATGCAAAAGCAAGTAGAGAAAGAAAAGAAAGAACAAGAAAAAGCTGAACGCGAAAAGCAAAAAGAATTAGAGAAAGAAAAACAAGATCAAGAAAAAGCTGAACGTGAAAAACAAAAGGAATTAGAGAAAGAGAAACAAGAACAAGAAAAAGCTGAACGTGAAAAGCAAAAAGAATTAGAGAAAGAAAAACAAGATCAAGAAAAAGCTGAACGTGAAAAACAAAAGGAATTAGAGAAAGAGAAACAAGAACAAGA
>JAEWIG010000312.1 GCA_023387295.1 Bacillota bacterium
GTCTATCTACTGTGGAAGCTGAGCGCTATGAAGAAGAAATGGATCATGGACGTTGTGTCGTAGTGGCAGTTCAATAATATAGATATAGGTCTTGCAGGAAACAAAAGGCATTATGCCCTTTGTTTCCTACAAAATTACAAACTATTTTTCTAGGTATCATATTATTCCTATGTACTAATATGGAGGGATATCAAAATGAAGTTTTCTAACCAAAGCTTGGATAAATTATTAGGAAATCGTAGACAAGCGAGACATAAAAGTAATGATAGTTTAGTCTTAAAAAATTACTTTGAAGACCCGATAATCCATAAAGAAATACAAGGGGACAGAGTATTTGTTCCACTCAATTTAAATAGGATTTGGAATGGATTGTAGAATGAAAATATGAACTGCCTAAACAACGTTTCATTTAGTGTAAACGATGTTTAGGCAGTTCATGTTTTAACAATAAAAAGCATGAGTCTTGACTAATATATTATATTCATATATTATTAATTCGAGATATTTAATATTAAAGTAAAAAGGGGAAAAAATAAATGAATATTTTAGTAGTAAAAGCAAATAACCGTCCAGCTTCAGAAGCAGTATCAACAAAAATGTATGAAGCTTTCATGAAGAATATTGAAGGTGTTAATGTAACAACATATGATGTGTTTGCAGAAGATATGCCTTACCTAGGACAAGATTTATTTGGTGCGTTTGGTAAAATGTCATCAGGTGAAGAATTAAATGACGCAGAGAACCGTATTTTAGCTGCAAAGCAAAAAGCAATGGATGCTGTAACAGCTGCAGATGTAATTGTATTCGCGTTCCCATTATGGAACTTAACAATCCCAGCTACATTACAAACTTTCATTGATTATGTGTATCAAGCAGGCTATTCTTTCAAATATGATGAAAATGGCAATCCAGTACCATTATTAACTGACAAAAAATTCGTTATCTTAAGTGCTCGCGGTGGTATTTATTCAACTCCAGAAGCAGCACCAATGGAAATGGCTGCTACTTATATGAAAACTGTTTGCGGTGGCGTATTCGGTATGCAGCTTGTTGATGAAGTAATTATTGAAGGCCACGCTGCAATGCCAAACCAAGCTGAAGCGATTATTGCTGATGGCTTAGCAAAAGTAGAAGCAGTAGCAAAAAGCTTATCAGCTGTAACTGCTTAATAGTTATTTAAATAAAATTTATTAAAAAAAGCCCAAAATTTGCTAGTGAAGTCTAGTAAGTTTGGGGCTTTTTTATTTGAACAGTCCAATACATATTTTTATTTTATGAATTATCAGATTATTTCACTTGAATTCCACCTAAATTCCACAAAATGTAATAGAATATTAGTTAAAGAATTAAATTTTCACCATCTGGAGGGATTATCGTGACAGTTGGCGAACGAGGCAGAGTACTGATTGTTGATGATGAAATATTGATAAGACAAGGGATTAAGCATTATCTGAACTGGGAACAGGAAGGATTTGAAATTGTTGGAGAAGCGTCGAATGGTCAGGAAGCACTTCAATTAATTGAAACGACTAATCCGCATATCATTATTACTGATATTGTGATGCCGATCATGGATGGAGAAGAATTAACAAGAATTGTAAAAGAGCGGTATCTACATATCGAAATCATCATCCTGAGTAGTTTTGGAGAATTTGACTATGTTCGTTCTACCTTCCAAAGTGGAGTGATCGATTATATTCTGAAGCCGAAACTCGATGCACAGGAGCTTTTGAAAGCACTGAAGGCTGCTGCAGCAAGAATTCCTTCTTTGAAAATAATGGACGAGAATAAAGCAGTTGATCTCTCTGTCGGACAAATGATTCAGAAACTAATTTCGGGATATGAAGTTCAATACGATGAGGCAAAGATTTCAGAATCATTTCCATATCGAAATTTTTGTCTATTGGGTTTTTCATTAAAAAAAGGAGAAACAGAGCTGCCTTATCCAATTAAGAAAAAAATGAAAGAAGAGTTTAAAGCAGAGGAATATTTCTTTCATTTTGAGCGGAATATTGTCCTTGTAAACGGTGAGGATTTCTCTACATTTATTCAGTTTATGAAAAGAATGGGGAATTTAACAGGTGACGATGGTTTTGTATTAAGTGAAACATTTACCGATTTCTCTCAGATCGGAGTTATTTATAAAGATAGTCTAGTTAAACTCTTAAACTATCGTTTTTATTTTTCAGAGCAACCGCTATTAATGAATGAGAATTTGCCGAAACCAGAGCCTGTATGTGAAAATTTCAATTTGGATCGGTTTATCGGTGAATTTAAGCGAAAAAGCTTTGAAAGTGCATTTCAATATCTTCAAGAGCATGCAATAGAATTATCAAGATGTTATACGATGAATGTTTACGATTATAAAGGTTTTTTTGGCAACATTATTTTTAACATTACGGTTCTTCTTGGAAATATGGAGTACGAAGTAAAGGAATTGGAGCAAGCCAAGTATTCGTATTTCAAGTCAATTGATGAAGCAAAAATGGCAAAAGATGTGGTTGACCACTTGAACCAGTTTATTTTAGAAGCGAAACAATGTATCTATTCCTCCGAAAATCAGCTCAACAATCTGAATATGAAGAAATTGCTGAAATACATTGAAGAACATTATGCGAAGCCGCTCACCCTAAAGGATGTGGCAAAGCATTTTCACTTCAATCCATCCTATTTATCAAGTTACTTTTCTACTCATAAAGGAGAAGGATTCATTGAATATTTGAATAGTGTTCGGATTGAAGAAGCCTCGATGCTATTAGCTAAAGGAAGTGCCACTATCTCAGAAATTAGTAGAATGGTTGGGTATTCCGATCACAGTTATTTTTGCAAAGTGTTTAAAAAAATGACAGGACTTTCACCAAGCCAATATAGAAGAAAACAAAACATGAGATAAGAGATGGTAATTAAATGAAATTAGTTCTCGAACGCTTTAAACATAATAACTTGTTTATCACGATGTTTTTAATTAGCGTAATCATTATTATCACTGTTTCTGTCATTATCACGTGGACGATGATTCGGATGTCAGAGGAATTCTTTTTTGAAAAATTTAGTATTACCAATGCCAAAGTAATGGATCAAGTGCAAGAAATTTTTGAAACATACCATTACTCGGTTGTCATGGCTTCAAATAATTTACTGCAAAGCGGAACGATTAAGGAAATTCTTACAGCGGAAAGATCCAATGTTCAAAGATTGAATGATTATTTTCAATTGGATCAGCAGATGAAACGGATTAAGTCGAATGTAGATACATATGAAACCGAGATTATTATCACAGGTTCTAATGGGATAATCTTTGCGACCAATCGCACGTATTGGCCGATAACCGATGAGGAGTTAGAGGAGGGTGTTCTTTCCCTTAACATGGTTAATCAACCGAAGAAGTTATTGTACCATCATTACAAACTCCCCACTAGAGAGAAAGACAACTATATTGTCACTTCAAAGGCACTACTGGAACGAACATCTGGAAAGATTTATGGCATGATGTACTTTGCTATTCTAGAAAGTGAATTTCGAACATTTTATTCAAAGTTTACAAGTCCTGGTAATCATGTTTTTTTAGTAAACAAATCAGGATTCATTTTGTCGAGTGATCAGTCAGAGCTTATCGGTAAAAAATCGGAGGAATTACTCCAATTCGCTCAGGAGATTGAAGTCGAATCGAAAGATTACATCATCGAAAACTTTTTAGGAGAAGAACAAATCATTTTGTTGGAGTACCTTCCATCCTTTGATATGTATATGTTTAATATCATTGATAAAAAAACTGCATTCGGCAATTTGATTGATAAGAAACAGGTTTTGTTGATTACAATGGGAATTGTCTTAGTCGCATTAATAATTGTATTCCTTTCCTCAAGAAGAATGACGAATTCATTATCGAAACTAGTAAAGCAAATTGAGAGTACTTCCAAGCATGACTTCGGTAAGTATGTGACTGTAACGGGGACATATGAAACCAGGCAAATTGGGCATGCCTTTAACGCAATGCTAGATGAACTTCATGAGTATGTGGATCAACTTGTGATCTCGCAAAAGCAGCAGCGGAATGCTGAATTGGCTGCGCTTCAACAGCAAATTAACCCACATTTTTTATACAATACATTGACCTCAATTAAATTCATGGTGCAAGAAGGCGAAAAAGAAGAGATAGAAGCGACAATAAATGCGCTTATCTCACTTCTGCAAAATACGATTGGGAAAGTCAGTGAAACAATTACACTTAAGCAGGAACTAGATAATTTAAAGAATTACGTCCTAATTAACCAAAAACGCTACGGGGATCGTATTAAAGTAAACTATTATGTTTCTCTTGGATGTGAAGAACTGAAAATCCCCAAGCTGATTCTACAGCCTTTTATGGAAAACTCCTTTTTCCATGGCTTTATTCGAAAACCGGAGGGATATATAAAGGTTCTTGTCTGGCAGGATAGGAATACTTTGTATTGCGAGGTTGTTGATGATGGTGACGGTTTTGAGATTTCAGAAGATATTACTCTCCCAAGAACGAATCGTAAACTGCAGCATTTCTCAGGTATCGGGGTACGCAATGTACATGAGCGGATTCAACTTATTTATGGAGAAGAATACGGAGTATCCATTTCCAGCAACATAGGAGAAGGAACAAAGGTCCGTATTACCCTTCCGATTCAAAAATAGTCATAAAATCTAAAAAGAGTGCAAATTCAAAGTGTAACTGTGTTTAAATATCTAGAAATATTGCAATCTTTCGAAAATATCGTCCTAACAGTATACCCTAGGCAGGTGCTAACATAAAGAGTGTAAGATAGCGCTTACAAAATATAAATAAAAATACTTGGGGGGAATATTGATGAGGAAAATACTGGCGCTTTTTTTAATGAGTATACTGTTGCTGGCTGCCTGTTCTTCAGGATCAGAAACGGTGGAGACTTTAAAAGGAGAAAAAGAGAAAGAAGAGCCAACTGTGACAAACGAAATAAACGAAATTACAGTTTGGGCATGGGATCCGAATTTTAACATTAAAGCAATGAACATCGCAAAAGACACTTATGCTTCCGAAAATCCAGACCTAAAGATCAATATTATTGAAAATGCTCAAGATGACATTATTCAAAAGTTAAACACAGGCTTAAGCTCTGGTACGACAAAAGGGCTTCCAAATGTTGTATTAATTGAAGATTATCGAGCGCAAAGCTTCCTCCAAGCATATCCAGATATGTTTTATGAATTAACGGATTCCTTTAAAGTAGAAGATTTTGCTCCTTATAAAATTGCTCCAACAAGCTTGGATGGTAAAAACTATGGTCTTCCATTCGACACTGGGGTAACGGGTCTATACGTTAGAACTGATTATTTAGAGCAAGCAGGATACACAGTTGAAGATTTACAAAACATCGATTGGGACAAATACATTGAAATTGGTAAAAAAGTGAAAGAAGCAACTGGGAAGCAAATGTTAACCCAGGATCCTAACGACCTAGGTTTGGTTCGGATGATGATTCAAACGGCTGGTTCGTGGTATGTAGAAGAAGATGGCGTAACCCCTAACTTAGCTAACAATGCGGCACTTAAAGTTGCGTTTGAAACCTATAAAAAGATTTTAGATGCAGATATAGTCAAACCTGTATCAGACTGGAGCCAATTTTTAGCAGGTTTTAACAGCGGGGATGTTGCCACTGTTCCGACAGGAAACTGGATTACTTCTTCTATTAAGGCGGAGGCTTCACAATCTGGCAAATGGGCAGTTCTACCTTTCCCTAAACTTGCTGGTGTAGCTGAATCTGTTAACGCTTCAAATTTAGGTGGAAGCTCTTGGTATGTTCTAAATGTAGAAGGAAAAGAAAAAGCAGCTGATTTCCTAGCAAAAACTTTTGGTTCAAACGTTGAATTTTATCAAGCGCTCAATAACGAAATTGGTGCCATCGGTACTTATATTCCAGCGGCAGATAGTGAAGCTTATCAGGCGGCAGATGAGTATTTTGGCGGTCAGAAAATCATTGCTGATTTCGCAAAATGGACAGAGCAAATTCCACAAGTAAACTTCGGATTACACACTTATGCCATCGAGGACATTCTTGTGGTTGAAGCACAAAACTTTATTAAAGGTAAAGACCTTGAACAGGCATTAAAAGATGCACAAGGTCAAGCTGAAACACAGGTTAAATAATTCAATAAAAGTGTAAGCCTCGGGTACTCGCCGGCTTCTTCTCTTCGGTTTAGTAGAACGATGATGTGTGCGAGTGACTCGGGGCTTTTCTTGTTCAGCAATATCCAAGGTAAGGAGTTGACTAGATGTGATACCTGCAAAAGCCACTCCACCCGTGCAGACAGTGAAGTCCACTAATAGGCATCGAATAAAAAACACATTAATTGGCTGGTCGTTTGTTACTATCGCGGCTGTGCTAATCTGCTTGTTTTATTTCTATCCGATGGTTCAGGCTTTTATTATGTCTTTACAATCAGGCACGGGAACGAACTTAACTTTTGTCGGATTTGATAATTATGCTCGATTATTGAAGGACCCTGTCTTTCTCACTACTGTAACAAATACGCTGATCTATTTAATCATTCAAGTTCCAATTATGATCATTCTTGCCTTGGTCATTTCGGTATTATTGAATGATAAATCGTTAAAACTGAAGGGTTTTTTCCGGACGGCGATTTTTTTACCGTGTGTAACCTCACTTGTTGCTTATTCTGTTACTTTTAAATATTTGTTTGGGTTAGATGGGATTATTAACGTTATGTTAATGAAACTGTCATTCATTTCAGAGCCTGTTCAATGGATAACAGATCCGTTTTGGGCAAAAATCACGATCATTGTTGCGATTACATGGCGTTGGACTGGCTATAATATGATCTTTTATTTATCTGCACTACAGAACATCGATCATTCTATCTATGAATCGGCAAAAATAGATGGGGCTTCACCAATACAAATTTTTTTCCGAATTACCATCCCCATGTTAAAACCGATTATTTTGTTTACTTCCATTACTTCTACCATCGGAACGATTCAGATATTCGATGAAGTCATGAATATTACGGGAGGTGGCCCAGGAAACGCAACGATGACCATCTCCCAGTATATTTACAATATATCTTTTAAATATACGCCGGACTTTGGCTATGCGGCTACTATTTCATATGCGATTGTGATTCTGATCGTTATCTTTTCTATCATTCAGTTCAAAATGGCAGGTGATAAAGATGCTTAAAAAAATTTTAAGTTATGGGTTTCTTACGATCGCTGCTATTATTTCTATCTTTCCATTTTTATGGATGATTGTCAGTTCAACCAACAAATCAGTTGATGTGACAAAAGGTAGGTTATTACCAGGTAGCCATTTTACGGAGAACTTAAACAATCTCTTGAATACGATTGATCTCGTACCAGCATTATGGAACTCAGCGAAAATTTCAATTATCACTACGCTACTAGCAATGCTTATTGCCTCATTGGCAGGATACGGATTTGAAATTTATAAGAGTAAGGCCAAAGACATTTTATTTAATTTCCTGCTGCTTTCCATGATGATTCCTTTTGCAGCGTTAATGGTTCCATTATTCCGCATGTTCGGAACGATTTCACAAACAGTACCGATGATTGGAATAGATACCGTCCCGGCTGTGATTTTACCAACGGTTACAACTGCTTTTCTTATCTTCTTCTTCCGTCAAAGCACGAAGATGTTTCCAAAGGACATTCTTGAAGCAGGAAGAATGGATGGTTTAACAGAGTTAGGTGTGTTTTTTAGGATCTATATTCCAACGATGAAAACAACCTATGCAGCGGCAGCGATTATTACGTTCATGTCTAGCTGGAACAGCTATTTATGGCCGCTTGTTGTGCTACAGTCATCAGAAAATCAGACCATCCCATTGCTGATATCTAATCTGGGATCAAGTTATTCTCCTGACTACGGTGTCATTATGACGGCCATTGTCATTGCGACATTGCCGGCAGCACTTATCTTTTTTATCATGCAAAAGCATTTTGTTGCTGGGATGATGGGATCTGTTAAATAGAAGGTTTCGGATAAAATTTATAAGGAGATTGATAGAAATGACATTAACACCAAGTTTAAACTGGCTGACAGATGTGAATGTATTTGCGGTAAATCGTGTTCCTGCCCATTCAGACCATGTGTACTATGAGACATTAGACGAGGCGCGAAAGGGTGCCCGAATGAAGATGAGGCAGGAATTAAACGGGAACTGGAAGTTTTACTACAGTATGAATCCAGATCATAGACCAGTTAACTTTTTTGAAAAAGAGTATTCTTGTGCCGGCTGGGGAGATATTTCGGTTCCAGGACATATTCAACTCCAGGGATACGGTCAGCCTCAATATGTAAATACGATGTATCCATGGGATGGGCATGATGAACTTCGTCCACCGCAAATTCCAACTGACCATAATCCAGTCGGAAGCTATATTAAATATTTTCATGTTCCAGATCATATGCAAAAGAAGCCGGTCTATCTTTCTTTTCAAGGTGTAGAATCCGCCTTTTATGTATGGGTAAATGGTGAGTTTGTCGGGTATAGTGAGGATTCCTTTACTCCTGCTGAGTTTGAACTAACTCCTTATTTAGTAGAAGGAGAGAACAAACTGGCCGTGGAGGTTTATCAACGGAGTACCGGCAGCTGGCTTGAAGACCAAGATTTTTGGCGGTTTTCTGGAATCTTTCGGGATGTCTATCTCTACACAATTCCAGAAATTCATATCTCTGACCTACATGTTCGTACAGAGGTTGATTCAACTTTTACAAAAGCGATATTGTCAGTTGATTTAAAGCTTCAAGGGGCCGCTACTTCAAAAATAACAGCAGAGTTAGTCAATGCAGAAGGTATTTTAGTTCAATCTACTAGTGCTGAAAATCTTGATGGTAAGTGGCTGATTACGATGCCTGTAGAGCAGCCGGCACTTTGGAGTGCGGAAAATCCGTATTTATATAAATTATTTATCCAAGTCTATAACGAGTCTGGAAGTTTAGTTGAGGTTGTCCCTCAGAAGGTTGGATTTAGAAGATTTGAACTCGTGAATAAAATCATGCATTTGAATGGAGAGCGGATTGTATTTAAAGGCGTGAACCGTCATGAGTTCAATCCACGCAGCGGCCGAGCGATTACAAAAGAAGATATGATTTGGGATATTAAAACATTGAAACGTCATAACATTAATGCGGTTCGTACCTCTCATTATCCAAATCAAAGTTATTGGTACGAGTTATGTGATGAATATGGAATTTATGTCATTGATGAGATGAATCTTGAAACCCATGGATCATGGCAAAAGATGGGGGCTGTAGAGCCTTCTTGGAATATACCGGGTAATAAATCGGAATGGGAACCCATTGTCATGGACCGGGCCATTTCAATGGTAGAACGGGATAAGAATCATCCATCGATCTTAATTTGGTCCTGTGGTAACGAATCCTACGCAGGTGAAGTTATTCTTAATGTCTCGAAATATTTTAAAAGAGTTGACCCGAGCAGGCTCGTTCATTATGAAGGGGTATTCCACAATCGTGAATATAACGATACGAGTGATATGGAAAGCCGTATGTATGCAAAGCCAGTTGAGATTGAGAAGTATTTAAGTGAAAATCCAGAGAAGCCTTATATTAGCTGCGAATACATGCATGCAATGGGGAATTCACTTGGCGGCATGTATAAATACACAGACTTAGAGCAGAAGTATCCAATGTATCAAGGCGGATTTATTTGGGATTATATCGATCAATCGATTTATAAAAAAGATCGCTACGGAAAAGAATTCCTTGCGTATGGCGGTGATTTTGACGACCGTCCAACAGATTATATGTTCTGTACAAATGGAATTGTGTACGCTAATCGTGAGCTTTCACCGAAAATGCAGGAAGTGAAATTTCTATATCAAAATTTCAAACTAGTACCAGATAAAAACGGTATAACCATCAAGAATGAAAGTCTGTTCACGAATACGGCTGACTATGAACTTGAGTATGTTTTATACCGTGAAGGAGAGGAATTATACCGAAGTACTCTTGATGCTGCAGTTGAACCGAAATGTGAGGGACGTTTTGAGTTTGCATTACCTGAGGCGAACAAGGATCAATTAGGTGAGTATTGCATTCAAACGTCATTAAAGTTAAAGGAAAGCACACTTTGGGCAGAAGAAGGGTATGAGATTGCCTTTGGTCAGTTTGTATATCAAGCAGGCACGAAAGAAATTGCTCCTGTATATGGACATTTACGTGTTGCCAATGGTGATGTTAACATCGGAGTTCATGGACGGGATTTCACGGTCATGTTCTCAAAGGCTTTAGGAACTTTAATTTCATTAAATTACGCAGGGAAAGAGATGATTTCACTGCCACCGGCACCATTATTCTGGAGAGCAACGACAGATAATGACTTTGGCTTTTCTCAAAGCTACCATTCCGGTCTTTGGTACGCTGCGAGTCTGGCAAGACAGTGTGTAAATATTGAACTAGAAGAAAAAGAAAGTCATGTTAGCATTGGCTTTACCTATAAATTCTCCATTAACAATAATATTGGGGTGAAGAACGTCTACACGATTTATCCTGATGGAAATGTCCGAGTTAAGTCTTCCTATAAAGGGGCAGAAAATCTGCCGCCATTGCCGATTTTTGCTGTGTCCTTCAAGCTACCAGCAGATTATGACCAATTGGACTGGTATGCAATGGGCCCAGAAGAAAATTACATTGACCGAGTGAAGGGGGCAAGGCTCACAACCTTTAAAAATCAGGTAGTAGACAATCTATCAGGTTATGTGAAGCCACAGGAATCTGGTAATCGGACAGGTGTCCGTCGCGTTAGTGTTACAAACGGTGAGGGACAGGGAATAAGAATTTCTTCGGTAACAGATCCGTTAGAATGCAACTTTTCACCGTATACAGCTTTTGAACTAGAGAATGCTCAACATATTTATGAGCTTCCCAATATCCATTATACCGTTATAACGATTGCTGCTAAGCAGATGGGCGTAGGCGGTGATGACAGCTGGGGTGCACCCGTTCATGATGAGCATCTTCTTAAGGCTGAGCAGGACATAGAATTCGAATTTATGATTCAAAGAATATGACTGTTTAAAAGAGTCCTTGATAAAGGGCTCTTTACTAATAGAGGATAGGGAACTGGGGGATGTTAGATGCTAATATATACGAATCCAGAAAAACAACAATTTCATTTAACAAATGGAAAGGTAAGTTATATATTCCATGTGATGAAAAATGGGCAGTTGGGTCATTTATATTTTGGCAAGGCATTACGAAATCGGACGGATTTTTCTCATTTACAAACATATGATGTCCCAACAGCTGCAAGCTGCCATCCGTATGCAGATGACTTAAGCTTTAATTTGGAAACTCTCCGGCAGGAATATCCGGCATACGGAAATTCCGACTTCAGAGAACCAGCTATCAGTGTTGGAAAAGAATCGATTCCGCATGTTCCTAACTTTACTTATGACTCTTTTAAAATTCTTGATGGGAAGCCGCAACCTAAAGGTCTTCCTGCAACCTATGCAAACGATAAGGAAGATGCTCGTACCCTGCAAATCTTTTTAAAGGATGACCTACTCGAAGCGGAATTGGTCCTTCATTACACTATCTTTCGAGATAAACCGGTGATTACGAGAAGTGCTTCTTTGAAAAACATGGGCAGTGAAAAGCTGGTAATTGAACGACTAATGGGGGGAGTGCTAGATCTCTCGGATAAAGAGTTCATTCTTACCCATTTAGGAGGGGCATGGGCACGTGAACGTCATGTTAAGGAACGTAAACTTGAAATGGGAATTCAGTCGATTTCAAGTTTGCGCGGGGTAAGCTCCCATCAGCATAATCCGTTCATGGCATTAAGGAGGCCTGATACAACAGAGCATATGGGAGAAGTATACGGGTTTAATTTTGTTTATAGCAGCAATTTCATTATGCAGGTGGAAGTTGATCAGTATGATATGGCACGATTAACAGTTGGGATTCATCCCTTTGGATTTAAGTGGAATCTAAAGGCTGACGAATTTTTTCAATCACCGGAAGTGGTAATGGTGTATTCTGATCAAGGCTTAAATGGAATGAGCCAGAGTTTCCATCGCCTTTACCGTGACAATCTGATACCTGAACAATGGAAAAGGGAAGAACGCCCGATTTTGATCAATAACTGGGAAGCAACGTATTTTGATTTTAATGAAGAAAAACTTGTGAATATTGCTAAGTCGGCAAATGAATTAGGAATTGAAATGCTTGTTCTTGATGATGGCTGGTTTGGAAAAAGAAATGATGATACCTCATCACTCGGAGATTGGCATGTTGACTTGAACAAGCTTCCGAATGGTTTAGAAAGCTTGGCAAAGAAGATTTCAGCGACTGGCATGAAATTTGGGCTTTGGTTTGAGCCGGAGATGATCAGCCCAAATAGTGAGTTATTTAGAGAACACCCGGATTGGGCTGTTGGGCTGCCTAATCAGCACCGTACTTTGGGTCGAAACCAGCT
>JAEWIG010000001.1 GCA_023387295.1 Bacillota bacterium
GTCATGAACTGCGTTAAATAACTGTTCTATTTCAGGCGGTTCAAAGCCTGTAAAAGCTACATCAAAATCTGAGGTTTGTAAATCTTTTATAAGATCAGCCAACAAATCCTTATTCCATTCACCTGTAATTTTATTCAAAGCAATATTTAAAGCTTTTTCTTTAGTTTTATCAATATCAATTACAATACAATCAATTTCCTCATAACCTAGAGACTGAAGCACAGTTGCTCTTTGGTGTCCACCAATAATGGTTAAATCTGAGTTAACAATAATGGGTTCTACATAACCAAACTCTGTTATACTGTTTTTTATTTTCTCAAACTCTTTATCACCTGACTTTAACTTTTTACGTGGATTATAAGTGGCTGGCACTAAATCCTTAATTCGTAACTTCTTAAACTCCATTATCTTCATCCTCCCAAAATCTATCTTTGATGTAGCAATTGTGGCTACAGTATTTACGTTTTTTATTGCCGTAGCTTATAAACTCCTCCCCACACTTTTTACAAATCAAAGTATACAATGAAGTTTCCTTTTTCTTTATTTGTTCCGGATGTGCTTTCCACCAGTCTCTCCTGCATTTATCTGAGCAGTACTTTCTAGGACGCACTCCAAATTTCTGTACGATAGGCTTACCACATAAGAGACAGGCTTTCCCCTGCTCAATATCTTCTAGAATATTTTTATTAATCACAGATGCGTAACCATCTAAGCCATGTGCTTTGCAGAAGTTCCTTACAATATCTCTTGATAAGCCAACTATGCCGCCAATTGCTTTATAGCCAACCCCTTTTTTACGAAGTTCTCTTATTTGAATTGCTTGAATATCCGTCACCGTTGACTTACCATCCCTTCTTTCTGGGCAATAAAAATGGCCAAAAAGTAACATTTCTGTTACTTTTTGACCATATAAATGCCTATTAATAAAACAATTTAACAAAAGATTTCCCTATCTTTTGTTTGCTAGACACTGTCTTTACTAGATTTTTTGTGGTATAAATAAGTTATAATAGATATCCCCCCTGTTAAATTCTGCGAAATTTCACACAAAGGGGGGCAGCGGTCTTTCATTGAATAGTATGTAGAGTTTTAATCCCCCCCCAGGTTAATCAAGTAATCTCTCCCATACTATTTCCTGACCACTTAGCTGGCGCATCTTGACTCCATCTCTAAATTTATCAGTCAATTCATTTATATCCTTCTGGTACATCTGAGACACCATATCAATACACACGCATGCCGTCATAAGAAGCTCTCCTCCCTTAGCATCTTGTGTTGGTACAATAGCAAGTTCCTCTCCCATTTTTAAAACAGTAAGAATTTTCTGCATTTTATCTTCCATCTCGTCTGATAATAAACCAAATCCACCCTTCATTCTCGACACTCCCTTTTTGTTTTATTATATTATACAAGTTTCGACAATGCAATCAATCACTGTAAATATATTCCACATTCCTATCTTCCGTCATTGTCTTCTTATCATGACAAGACTTACAAAGTGGTTGCCAGTTACATTCATCCCAGAAAAGAATAGGATTTCCTCTATGTGGCTTGATATGATCTACTACAGTTGCTTTGGTTAAAACATTTTCTTTCTTGCACCTTACACACAAAGGATGTGCGTTTAAGTATCTACTCCTTGCTGCTCTCCACTTAGAATTATACCCACGGCTACCAGCACTTGCTCTATCACCGCGATGCAACGCTTCATGCTCCTCGCAGTAATAACTATCCGTTAGTTTTGGGCATCCAGGATGCTTGCACGGTTTCATTGGTTTCCTTGGCATTAGACTTCCCTCCTTTTATGTACGAAGCGTGGTGAAAGGATGGAAAGCAACGCTCCGACAAGGCATAAAAAAGAACCAAAGACAACTGCCTTGGCTCTTTCCACTTCTCGCATCTTAATAATATCACAAAGGAAATTAAAAGTCAGTCTACTCTTAGTCTACACTTGGTCAACCATTCAACATAAATTAACTTTAATCTTGAATACTATTCAGTATTATCTCAGTTTTCTATATCTTAAAACACAAAATATAAATATTAATAACAACCGCCAAAATAACTGTTATAACATGTTATCGTTCCGTAATATTGCATTTAACTAGTTGTCCATTTCTATCCTTTGTAATAATTGTTTTTTTAATATACTTTTTCCATTTATTACGATAATACTCTTCCTTATAATAATTTATAATTCCTTCATCTACTATACATAATAAATCATATCTACATACATTAATTGTTCGTAAATCTTTTTCAATATTACTAACTTGTCCAACAAAAATAGCATCCTCCACTATATAAATTTCATTCGGTAATTTTATATTAATCTCATTTAATATTTTTGAAATAATTTGTCGTTTAATATTCTTTAAATTATGAAAAACATTTAGCAAATCAGCAGACGCATTCTGTTTATGAACACTGATTGCTGAATCAATTAAAAAATTACCTTCTAAAAGCAATTTTTCTTCATTGGTTAATGGTATCATCTTTTTATTTACAATGATTCCCTTATCTTTTTGTTCTATTTGTATATCCCCACTTATAATTCTAGTTAACAAATCTAGAAAATCATGATATTGTAATGTATACAAAACATCAACTTCTATTGGAGTTAATATTTTAGTAATACCTTCATTAGGTATACTGTTATAAACAAGAACTTCTTCTTTATCTTTCACCAATCCAGATACAATTGGCATACCTTTGCATGGAGTTATGATATTGTAATTTTTATAATCATAGAATGAAAATTGATTTACTGGTGCAATCTTGTTTCCTCTATCAGAGGG
>JAEWIG010000018.1 GCA_023387295.1 Bacillota bacterium
AAAATATACTTAATCGTTTCCCGCAATTGAATTTTTGTTCCCCCGATAACAAGTAAAACATAGGAGGACATAAGCAAAACCTCAAAGAATACGAAGAGGTTAAAAATATCACCTGTCGTAAACGCCCCGATAACTCCAACAATGAGAAAATTAAGCGCTGAGTAAAAGTAATACTTTTCTCGTTCCTTTCCAATCGAACGGAATGAATAAATCACCGTTGTAAATGCAATGATACTAGTCGTTAAAACGAGCAATGCTGATAGCATATCAGAGACGAGTGTGATGCCAAATGGAGCCTGCCAGCTAGAAATATCTAACGTCTGAATCCCGTCTGTTCTAACTTTTTGGACGAGTAAAGCAGCGAACACAACATTTATGAAGGCAGAAATTCCAGCAATCCAACGTTGCAATGGAATGTTTTTTCCAAAAAAGATGAGAAGGATTCCTGTGAAAAAAGGAATTAAGATCGGTAATATTAAAAAGTTAGTCATTGCCTTCATTCCCTCTCAATCTTTCCATATTGTCTGTCCCTAGCTCCTGATAGGAGCGGTAAGCAAGTACTAAGAAAAAGGCAGTGACACCAAAGCTAATGACAATTGCCGTTAATATTAATGCTTGTGGAATGGGATCCGTATAGGAACTCGCTTCTTCACCTAATAAAGGAGGGGCTCCTCTTTTTAAACCGCCCATTGTCAAAAGAAGCAAATGGGCACCATGACTTAATAGACCCGTTCCAATAATGATTCTAAGAATGCTTTTTGACAGCATTAAATATGTTGCTGTTGTAAATAAAACACCAATTACAAAAGCCATTACTATTTCCATTATTCATCCTCCCCTATTGTTTGAATAATGGTCATCGTTACACCGACAACAACCAAGAACACTCCAAGGTCAAAAATCGTTGCAGTATGGAGTGAAGTTTCTCCTAGAATGGGTAAATTAATGTCTCCAAAGGCATGGGTTAGGAAGGGTACATCAAAGAACAAAGCAGCTGCACCTGTTCCTCCAGCGAATAGCAGTCCCGTTGCCGTCATGTACATGTAATTAATTGGGAGAATCTCTCTTACAGTTTTCATATCATAAGCTAACAACAGAAGGACAATCGCTCCTGAAGTCAACAACCCACCAACAAAGCCTCCGCCAGGTGTGTAATGTCCTGCGAAGAAAATATGAATAGAGAAAAGAATGATGATAAACAAAATAACTTTCGTTGTTGTTTGTAAGATAATGTTATTTGTTTTCATTGTTCTTTCCTCCTCCCAGTCTTAATTTAATCATTCCGAAAATCCCTAGCGCTGCAATCGCTAAAACAGTAATTTCAAACATCGTATCAAAGCCCCTGAAATCAACGAGAATAACGTTTACCATGTTTTTACCCGCAGCTTCCGTATAGGTGTTTTCCACATAGTATTGGGAGATCGAATCGAATAGCTTATTGCTATGGGCAGAAAGAGCAATTAAGGTAACGATTACTCCAACACCAATTGAAATGACAGCGTTTGTAAGCTTAAAGCCTTTCGTTTCTTCATCTCTTTTAAGCTGTGGTAGCTTATAGAAACAAAGCAGGAACAAGGCTACAGAAACAGTTTCAATTACTAGCTGTGTTAAGGCTAAATCAGGTGCTCGGAATAGCACGAAGAATAGAGCAACCGTGTAACCAATGGAACCTAGCAACAAGATTGAGGTTAATCTTGTTCTTGCAAAAAGGATGCTAATGGATGCGAAAACAATGGCTAAAGCCAATAGAATTTCATAAAAACCAATCGGCGAAATATTTGACGTATCAAATGTAAAGGCATTTTTGATACCGATTGTGGTTGCTAAAATAATTACAAAAAAGGTGAAAATATAAATCAGATATGTCCGAATGGAGCCACTCATATACATTTTCGTGAATTTATTAGATACGTTTTGCATGACGTCCAGACTGCTATCATAAAGTCGATTCAATGCAAGCTTCTCTGGGAAGAAATCATATATTCTTCGCCATTTCTGACTTGTGATAAAAAGTAGAGTCCCCAGTACCACGACACCGATTGTCATTAATAACTCAATATTTGGACCATGCCAATGAGAAATGTGAACATCTGCTACATGCCCAGGTAAAATAGCGTTTAATGCTGGTGCAATCACCGTGTTAGACAAAATATTTGGGAAGAAGAAGATAATAATGACAAGTGAAGCTAGAATAATGGGTGAAATCAACATCCCAATCGGTGCTTCATGTGGCTTCTTTTCAAGCATTTCTGGCTTGTACTTCCCTGTAAACGTTTTAAACACTAGAATCATACTGTAAACAAACGTGAATATACTTGCGATCCAAGCAATGACAGGGAATAGAGTTCCCCACGCTTCTAAGTTAAAAATGTCTAATGTCGTTATACTTAGTATTCCAGTAAAGAACATTTCCTTACTTAAAAAGCCATTAAATGGCGGCAATCCTGCCATTGAAAATGTCCCGATAATCGCAAGTGTAAAGGTAATGGGCATAAAATTCATTAAACCGCCAAGCTTTCGAATATCACGCGTACCCGTTTCATGGTCGACAATTCCCACAACCATAAACAAGCTTCCTTTAAAGGTGGCGTGATTGATTAAATGAAAGACTGCGGCTGTTGTAGCAATGCCATAAATACTATTATCTATCCCATCATAATAAAGAGCAGCAGCACCTACGCCAAGAAGGGACATGATCATTCCAAGCTGGCTGACGGTCGAAAAGGCAAGAATAGCTTTAAGGTCTGTTTGTTTAACAGCATTAAAGGAGCCCCAAAATAATGTCATGATTCCGAAGCTGGCAATTAACAAAACCCATAGTTCATTTTCTGCAAAAATAGGAGTCGTTCTCGCGACTAAATATATTCCCGCTTTTACCATCGTTGCGGAGTGGAGATACGCACTAACAGGTGTCGGTGCTTCCATTGCATCTGGTAGCCAAATGTGGAAAGGAAACTGTGCTGATTTCGTAAACGCCCCTAATAAAATACAAAGTAAAGCTGGGATAAATAGCGGATGACTAGAAATAGCAGCTGCTTGACTAATGATTTCTGAAATATTAAAGGTCCCCGTCATGATATAGAGGAGAATAATTCCCCCGAGCATAGATAAACCGCCAAATACCGTAATGAGCATTGACTTTTGGGCACCATATCTTGATTTTTCTCGATCGTACCAATAACCGATTAGTAAAAATGAAGAAAAACTTGTAAATTCCCAAAACGTATACAAAACAATTAAGTTATCTGATAGGACAACACCAAGCATAGCGCCCATAAATAGTAGTAAATATACATAGAAGGTATTTAGTTTTTCTTTCACTTTGTCTAAATAGAAAACAGAATATAGGACGACAAGTGAACCGATTCCAGTAATGAGAAGGGCAAATAACAAACCAAGCCCATCTATTTTGGCAATAAAGTCAATTCCAAGCTGAGGTATCCATTGAACGGTTTTAACAACTGTTTCTTCCCTCGATGTTATCGGTATAAAGGAAATGAAATAGCTGAATAAAAGGATTGGTAAAGGTAGAACAAACCAGCCTGTATGTATTTGTTTAAATAGCTTGTACAATATCGGTACAAAAATGGCTAGTAAAAATGGAGAAATTATTGCTAAATGAAGCAAAGACAAAATATGACCCCCTTGTTTATGTAGTAACAACTCCCAAAGTGTTTATATCAATAAAAAAAGTGATGTAGCCCGAGCCCCTTCTTGCAATGGCAGACGGATTTCATCACTCTTTTTTTCTTGCCTATCTATAAACTAAAAAAGATCAGCTCACAATAAGAATGACAATAAAATATGCTACCATCGTTATTAAACCAACTGGAACGCCGAATCTCGCCCATTCTCTGCTCGTTATATTCAATTTTCCTGCTGAGATAATATTTGGGATATTTCCCGGAATAAGCATTCCACCACTAATTAATAGTCCAAGTAAAATCGCCTTTATTGTTTCACTGTCCATTGAAGGACTAATTTCTGCAGCTGCAAGTGTTGCATTATCTAGTATAGCTGAAATCATATTTATCCAATAAAGTAGTAGTGGACTAAGTCCAAGTAAATATGTTTCGATAAAAGGTTCGAAACCGGCTCCAAGTAAAGTTAAGCCCATGACAAAAAGATAAATTTTAAAGGCACGAATAATAATCTCTGTATAGCTTTCTTTTTCAAGGATAGAAGCTACACCTATTTTATCCATTTTGGGTTTAATTAAAATCATCGTTAATAAACCAAAAATAATAATAGCGGAAATGACATCTACACCTATTAAATGAATTAAATAGAAAAAGTCTTCATTTAGCTTGCTAATGGCAATCGTTGATAGTGGTTCGCCAATTGGTGTCAATGCTGCACCAAGCCCAATAGAAAAGCAAGCTAATACCACAAAACGAATTTCTGATGTCCGGTCAAGACGGATGACGCTAACAATGACAACTAGAACAATTGCTGCGATAATCGCAGTGATTATACTAGAAATGAATCCAAGAATGATAACAACCAACGCTAAAAATAAGCGGAAGGGCATCATTTTACTCACACGAAGGATTCCTTTTTCAATCGGACTTTGCCCCCATCTGAATAATAATCCTGCTATTAGAACAGCGAGAGTAATACGGATTGGGTCTTCAAGAGCCTTTATAAAGAGCGCCCTGTCTAGAACTTGACTTATGTAAGCGGCTGTTAATCCCATTATAAACAAAAAAGATTCTAAGTTATGCTCTACTAGTTTTACAGTAAATGGTAAAAATAATACAAGAATTAATACAATAGTTAATCCTAATATCATAATAACTTTCGGTCCTTTTTATTTTTTTATAGAAAATTTCGTCAATAACGACCTTGTGTACTAATTATATCATGAAGAATTAGTTTTTCTGCATAGTTTTTTGATTAACTCTTTTTTATGTAAGGTGTTATTAAATAAGAAGAAATGTGTGATTTATGACCGGATTTTTTTTTATAATCTTTCGATCTTAGGCATTACTTTTGTGTTTTATTATGTATTTAAGATAACAAGAGAATGAATAAAAATCCATTAATAACAAACACTATGTAGTAGGTGGTGTTTTGTGATGAAGAAAAAGGTTATGGCTTCGACCTTCATATTTGTTATTTTATTCATTGGAGCTTCCATTTTAAATCAGCAATACAAAAGAGAATTCTATGTTCCAGAGGTAGATGAAATTGTAGATTTGTTACCAGTAGAACCTATTAATGTTGAAAAAACATTTGATAAAGAGCGGGTGAAGAGATTTCAACCTCGCGAGTATGTGCGTTTACGTTTAAGCTTTTAAAGTAAAGAAAGGGACGATACTTTCGTCCCTTAATCGTTTAAGATATAGTTCGTAGTGCTTCTTCCTCTGTTATGGAAAATCATAATTAGCAGAGGGATAAAAATGTAGGTTGAAAAAATAAGGAGTAATAATAAGGTGGTTGAAACCGTCGTAAGCTCTTTATTTATTTGATCCATATTTAACTGGAAGAAACTTTTTACTTCTTCATTAATAAACACATCGTTTGCTTTTAAAAACTCTTGATTTTCTAAATCAAAATAGTAAAAATCAGTCTTTTTAAAGGCAAATATTTGATCGCGAATTTGATTGAATTCGACTAAAGCAACAGCTATTTTTGCTGTGTATTCTTCAACGACTTCCTCATTTTCTTTGGTACTAGGGTCATCTGCTTTCATAATCTTCCTTACAGTTCCGTCTAAATCTATCCCGTCAACTACTTTGACAGATCCGTTTTTATAATAGCTATCCTTATCCTGCAAATACTCATCTAATGCTAGTAAAAAAGCGAGCTTATTCTCTGACTCTATGCTCATTGCTTTGGTAGTTGCAAGACTCATAATAGTAGCAACTAGTAAAATAGTACAAAAGGCTAAACCTAGTAATCGTTTTTTCATAAGTCTCCCCTCACTTTTTTATTCTCTAGATTCGTCGCCATTGAAATGAACAAATAAAAAAAACTTAGACTTTTAGCCGATCTGTTCTTACAAGCTATTCATCATGGTTTAGATTTATTCATGTAGTTGAGGAATAAATTGGTGAAGAAGAGGTTCTGCGTTTATGTTAGTATTGTCTATTTAGGTGGATTCCGTAATAATGAAGGAGTTGAACATAATTAAAGAAACAGGGTTTACTTGTTTCATTTGGACGGAGAAAAGATGAAAAATACATATTTTACGAGTTACTTTCCATTACTATCGATTATCCTATTTAGTCTTTCTCTCTCGATAAAAGTGGAGAAGCAATTACTAACATTTCTTAAGGAAACGGGAATTTACGGAGGAATGTTGGAGTTTTTTTCTGAGAGTGGGATTAAGCTTTCTCTCTTAGTTCTACTGCTAACACTATTCTTTATGGTTTTTGCGGCCTTAAAATTACTTGCCAATACAATAAATGAACTATCTCTATTATTCTTTTCAAAGGATTCTGAAGGAGAGAACTTAAAGTTAATTCGGAATGGTGCAGTCATTTACTTTATCGCTAGTGCTTTGTCATTAGTAAGCTTGAATAGTTTTATGGGAATCGGAATTATTTTTGCCGCAGCAACACTGATTTATTTTATGTATTTTGTATATAAGATAAGCTCTTCTCTTTCAATAATTAGCTTAATCGGCTTAATATTTTTTCAAGTACTTGTTTGGTCATCATTGGTATCAGGTGTAGTATTTTTAGCGGTTAAGGTTTATAACAGTTTTATGGCAAGCTTGCCGCTGTGACAGGAAAAGACCATTTTTCACGTATTAAACAAGAAAAATGGTCTAAAAGAATAGATTACCAACTTATTATTATTTCCCTGACATAATGTCCTTCCAAATGAGAAGCTGTGGGGAGGCAGATTCGATATATTGTAGGTTTTGTGGTTTGTCCTTGCCGACCCAAACGCCTGTCGTAAGTTTATTGTTAAGGCCTACAAACCAGTAATCCTGATAATCATTCGTTGTCCCTGTTTTTCCTCCTGCATGATTAGGAATATATGCTTTCTTTGCTGTACCAGCCTGAATGGTTTTTTCTATAAGCATATTTACTTTTTCAGTCGTTGACTGACTCCACACTTGGGTTGGATTATCATTCCAAGTGTACAAAACCTCACCGTTTCGCTTTGTCACCTTTTCTATCGCTCTTGCAGGCTGGTAAACGCCTTTGTTCGCGAAAACAGTGTAAGCAGAAGTAAGCTCGAGAGGAGTGACACCATAAGTAAACCCACCAATAGCAGCAGGAAGTACATGATCTGATTTTGAAACTTTTGAAAAGTTGAAGCGTGCTAGATCGTTAAACCCATTTTCGATCCCGATTATATCTAGCAATCTAACAGCTGGTGTATTATAAGAATGGATAAATGCTCTTTCGAGACTTACCAGCCCATAAGTTGCTCCTCCATAGTTCTGTGGACAATATCCATCTTTGCAAAATGCTCCAGCACTAATTTTATTGTAGATTGAAGCATTGGTTCGTTCGAAATACGGTGCGTAAACAAGGAGTGGCTTTATAGCTGAACCTGGCTGGCGGTACGCTTGGAAACCTCGGTTAAAATCATGTTTCTTATATTGTTTGCCTCCAGTTAGCGCAATAAGCTTGTGCTCCTCATGGTCAATGACAATTGCTGAACCTTCTACATCTTTATAAGGGAGCCTCGCTTCAACTGCTTGTTTCGCTTTCTTTTGCATTTCTACATCTAATGCAGTTTCAATAATGATTCCAGAGGAGATTATTTCTTCAACTCGTTTATTGAGCTCGCTATATAGCTTTTTCTTTTCTTCTTTTCCTGCAGATGATAATTTCTTTGCAAAGCCCTCTTGCTCGGCAATTAATTCCTTTAATTCAGCTTCTACATATGTCACATAATCGGGAAACAGATCAATGCGTTCCTTCATTTTTATATTAATTGGCTCTGCCTTTAAACTATCAGCCTCTTCTTTAGACAGTCGATGATGTTGCACAAGTTGATCAATAAGTCTTTCTTGACGCTTTTTTGTTTGGTCAAAATGAGTGATTGGATTATAGAGAGTAGGGTTATTGGGAATCGCAGCTAGTAAAGCAAGCTCGGCTTTTGATAGTTCATTTACATGCTTTTGAAAATATAGCTCGGCTGCTGCTCCTATTCCATACGCTCCATTCTGAAAGTAGATGGCATTAATATATAGCTCAAGAATTTCTTCTTTCGAATATTTTTGCTCTATTTCATATGCATACAAAACCTCGCTTAGCTTCCGGTTGTATGATTTTTCATTTGATAAAAAAAGATTTCTTGCAAGTTGCTGTGTAATCGTACTTGCACCTTGTTCAATCGTATTCGATTTTATATTGACAGCTAGGGCTCTTCCTATCGATGATATATCAAATCCGAGATGATCATAGAAGTGCTGGTCTTCAGAAATAATAAATAGTTCTTTTAGAAATGGTGGAATTTCCGAAGAATCTAGACTGATTCGATTCGCTGGTCGATGGATTTCTGAGATGACTGTTCCATCGCTTGCCTTCATAATACTTGTCTGTGGCAAAAATATCTCCTCAACCGGAATTCTTTCTTCCAAGACTCTATGAAAGCTTTTTACTTGTTTTATTTCTGTTCCTGTCATAAAAGCGACTGTAATAAAGACAGGGAGTAAAGCAGCGATGATGAGATAACCAGAAAATGTTCGCAACTGCTTCACATTCCTTTCAAAGATTTTCTTATTTTCATAAATTAAGCAGAAAAATTAAAATATTTCATGTTATAATATTAGTAAAAATGTACGGCTTTTTCAGAAAAAAAGAGGTGTTAGCATGGGGAAGTCTAGTCGTTATTTATTTATCGATTTTGAATTTACAATGCCTGAAAAGGGTGGCAAGTTCAAAGGTTTTTATCCAGAGATTATTGAAGCAGGAATCGTTTCAGTTGTGAATGATCAAATTTCTGAACGTTTTTCATCCTATATATCTCCTGTTAGGTTCCCTAAACTATCTGAACGCTGTAAATCATTCCTACATATCTCTCAAGAACAAGTTGATCAAGGTATATCATTTATTGAGCTAGTTAACAAGATTAAAGAAATAAACAAAAATGAATTCTCTACAACCGTTACTTGGGGAAATATGGATATGAGAGTACTGAGGAATAATTGTCAGCATGCTGGATTACCGTTTCCACTTAACGGGAATGAAATAGACCTCTCGATGGAATATAAACGTTTTTTTGGTGACCAAAACCAAACGGGTTTATGGAAGGCTGTTCAGGAATATGGAAAAGAAGGTACAGGCAAACATCACCGGGCACTTGATGATGCGATGACGACCTATAATATTTTTAAACTAGTAGAAAAAGACAAAAGATATTTGCAAAAGCCACAACCAACAACGATTGGAGAACGGATTGATTTATCAAAGCTTCTCAATAAGTTTGCATAAAAGCCAAATCGTCCATCTAATGCCCAAGAGCGTTCATACGCTACGGCAAATAAATTGTCCGATTTGGCTTTTTATATTGTCTCTCATAGTGTAAAACGAAATCGTCATCAGATTCGTTGAACAAGCCTTAATGAACGAAGTAATCACCAGAGCAGAGAAATGAAGCTGACGACATTTACACTTTTGTTTGTATGAGACGCTAATATTAGTTTTTATTTAAAATAATCCTTCTCAAGTGATTCAATATTTTTTAAGCTTTGCTGACCCCATGGTGAGGAAGCAACCTCGAGCAGCTCCTGCTTCATTTTATCCAAAGCTATTTTTAATGATTCTTGATAATCAGGAATGTCCCCTTCAAATGGCTTCACCATTTTTATTGGAATATTCGTTTGCTCGCGATAAGCAAGTGCTTTTCTTTCATGGAAAAAAGCCACATCTGTTTCTTTTGGATTGTGTAAATCACCCTGCATCGGATGTTTTAACACAGCTAGCACCCGAACTAAATAATTCTGTGGACGAATGTCCGTTATTTCACCGATATACTTTCCAGTTTTATTAAAGGCTGTTACTTTATCGCCAATTTTAAATTCAGTCATGAAACTCTCTCCTTCGCTTTTCTTTTGTCTAGCTCCAAGCGCCATCTGCTCGAGGTCATAAGTCAATCTGCCAAGAAGGTTAAAGAACAACCTTCCTGTCAGCTCGTCTTATGCTTGTCGCTCCTGAGCGAGTCGCCTCAGCTTTTCTTTTATTTTGGGAAAACAAAGTGCATTTGTCAAATAAATCATGTAAGCTATAAGAGGAAAAAAGTCAGTATCCTGACTAATGATGGATGCTAGAGTACCAAGTTGAATGAGATGATGGAGGAATAAACGAATGAAAAAATATTTGTACACGATCTTCTTTGCGAGTATTCTGTTGCTCACTGCTTGTGGGACAGGCACTAATGACGAAGGACAAGGAGCAAAGGGTTCCGAAAGCGAGGAAGGCAAAGCAAACCAAACGGAAGAAAAAGCTGAAGGACAAGCTTCAACAGAATATCCACAATTAACAAATGAAGTTTTACCAAATGAGCAAGTCGTTGAAATGGAAACGTCAATGGGAACGATAAAGATTAAGCTATTCCCAGAATATGCTCCAAAAGCAGTTGAGAACTTTATTACACATAGTAAGGAAGGCTATTATGATGGAGTTACATTCCATCGAGTTATTAATGACTTTATGATCCAGGGTGGTGACCCGCAAGGTACTGGTATGGGTGGAGAAAGTATTTATGGACAGCCTTTTGAGGATGAGTTTTCGAATAAGCTCTTTAATCTTCGTGGAGCATTATCGATGGCTAATTCTGGACCGAATACGAATGGAAGTCAATTTTTCATCGTTCAAAACAGTAATTTGTCCCCAGATTTGAAGAATCAGATGGAGGAAGCAGGTTTTCCTGAAGAGATTATCAAAGCATACGAAAAAGGTGGAACACCATGGCTTGACCAAAAGCATACGGTATTTGGTCAAGTAATCGAAGGAATGGATATTGTTGACCAAATCGCTGGTGTTGCGGTTGGTGAAAATGCCAAGCCAATTGAAGATGTGATCATAAAGAGTATTAAAGTAAAGTAATTACGGTTTTTATGTTGTAAATAGTTGGATAGAAAGGCTATTGTTGCTATAATGAATGATGAACCACTGCACTAGCAGAAAGGAAGATTTCGAATGCTACAATGGTATGTACTATCGTTATTTTTGTATTTTCCAGAGGATAAGTCAGAATATATTCCAGCATTTATCAGCTTTTCAATATTTTTCATTCTATGCGTGTTAACTTTTCGCTTTATCGTACGGATCTCTAAGCGACAGGAGGAACAAGCTAGAGAGCTAGAAGAACGATTGAAACAGGAATTTGGTCATAATGGTGAGAACAGTCAATTATAGGACTGTTCTTTTTTTATATGTATTGTTTGGAGCAGATGATTATAATGATTTGTTTACTTAAGGATGGTATTGGAAATAATAAAGGATAAATTGCTTGATGGAGGATTTATCATAATGAAAAGAGCTCGGATACTTATTTTGCTCCTATTTTTAACAGGGTGTGCGGAAGAAAACGTGACAAATACAGAGGTTGAACTATTTAATGCTGTAGGAGATTCTCTAGGAAAAATAAAGCTAGAGGAACAAGCGGCAGGTGTAAAGATGAAGGGGGAATTGAAAGGATTGCCACCTGGGGAGCATGCAATACATTTTCATGAAAAAGGAAAGTGTGAGCCGCCCGATTTTAAATCAGCTGGTAATCATTTTAATCCTGAAGATAAAGAGCACGGTTTATTAAATTCGAAAGGTGCACATGCGGGAGATCTGCCTAATTTAAATGTCGAGGATGATGGAACAGTAAAGGTTGATATGATGGCTCCGAATGTCACTTTGAAAAAAAACAAGAAATCATTGTTTACAAAAGACGGGACGTCCATTGTTATTCATGAAGGAACTGACGACGGAACGACACAGCCAGCAGGAGACTCAGGAGAACGAATAGCATGTGGATCTATTGCAAAAGATAAGCACAAGGAGTAACACGTTTTATTACTTGTAATACACGGAATGAGGCTGTTTCACTGCTAGCAGCAAAGAAACAGCCTCATTGAATACGTTAAATAAATGCCTTTTTCAATCGCTCTAACCCATCTAAAAGCATCTCTCTTGGACAGGCGATATTCATACGGACAAAGCCTTCTCCTTCTTGTCCGTACTTTGTGCCTGGTTCCAAAGCTAATTTTCCTTTATTTAATAGTCGATCTTTTATTTCAGCATCATCAAGCTGAAGGCGACGACAATCTAGCCATAACAAATAGGTTCCTTCTGGTTCCATAACCGTAATATCTGGTAGATTTTCTTGAATAAATAGTTTCGTAATTTGAATGTTTTCGGATAAATAGTTTAATAATTGTTCGAGCCAAGCTTCCCCATGCTCGTACGCTGCTTCCATTCCAATAATACCAAAGGTAGATAACGAGAAAAATCCTTGTTGTCGTTGAACCTTCTCAAAGGTTTTCCGTAGCTTTTTATTTGGAATGATAATGACAGAAGCTTGTAATCCTGCGATATTAAACGTTTTCGTCGGTGCGATACATGTAATGACGATATCTTTATATTTGTCATCAAGTAAAGCGATTGGAATGTGACGGTTCGGTTTATACACTAAGTCAGAGTGAATCTCATCGGATAAAATGAGGCAGTCATATTGATAACAGAGATCCCCGATTTTTCTTAATTCCTCTTCAGTCCATACCCTACCACCAGGGTTATGAGGGTTGCAAAGAAGGAATAATTTTACACCTTCTTTTAACTTATTTTCAAAATCCTCGAAGTCTATTTCGTATCGATTGTTAGTCAATTTAAGTGGAGAATTCATAATTTTTCGGTCATTAATTTTAATCATTTCAAAGAAAGGAGCGTAAACAGGTGCTTGAAGCATGACATTATCTCCTGGTGAGGTGAATGCCTTAATAGCAGTAGCGATAGATGGAACAACTCCAGTGTCATACAAAATCCAATCAGAATCGATTTTCCAGTTATGCTTCTTTTCTTGCCATGATTTTATCGCGTTTGATGTAGCAGCAGACATATATGTATAGCCGAATATACCGTGCTCCAATCTTTGTTGAAGAGCTAGCGTTACTTCACTGGGTGGCTGAAAGTCCATATCAGCTACCCACATTGGCAAAACATCACCCGTGCCAAATATTTGTTCCGTTAATCCCCATTTAACGGAGGAAGTGTTTTCGCGATTAATTGTTTGATGAAAATTATATTGAGTCACGATATCCCCACCTTATGATTTTAGTTGTTTCTATTTTATAATAAATTGAAATAAAAAGATAATTGTAATCAAAGAGCTTACTCTTCATTGATAAATTCCATAATCAATTCCATCACTAATTTCGGCTTTTCTTCTGGAACAAGATGTCCCGTGTTATCTAACACCTCAAGCCTTGAATTATTTAAATCTTTATGTAATTGCTGTCCGATATGGAGTGGGACAACTTTATCGTATTTTCCCCAAATGAGTAAGATTGGTGTGTCAATTTTTCGTAGTACTTCTACAGGTAAATCGCCTTCCCAATTTCGAATCATTCGTGTTAAAGCATGGAATATATTTGCTTGTAAAAAAGGTTCTAAATAGCCATTTTCCATTTCCTGATCAATAATGGAATGATTATATACGACTCGCTGCAGGTTTTGTTTTAGTCCTGACTGTTTTAAGTGTCTTTTGACAAAAAGGTGAAAAAACGGGAGGTAGCTACTTAAGACGAGTGCTCGCTTAAACTTTTTTAAATAGCCAGAACTAGCTAATAAAATAATTTTTTTAGCAAGATCAGGTCGCAAATGCGCGATATTTAAGGCAACTTGTCCACCCATTGAATGTCCAACAATTGTTATGTTTTTTAGCGCTAATTTTTCAAAAAGCTGAATAATCGTTAAGGCGAGATTCTGTATGGAATAAAAAAAACCCTTTGCTCTTCCGCTTTTTCCAAAAGGAGGCCAATCAATACAAACGACATTGTATTGTTTTATTAAGAGAGGAATTAGCCTACGGTAGCTAAAAGATGAAGAGAGGAACCCGTGAAGACAAATAATTGTTTCCTCGGATTGTGCATGCTTGTATAATTCATAATAAATTTCATTTCCATTAATGGTCATGTGTTGTCCAGTATTTGTCATAGATGGTCTCTCCTAAATAAGATCTGTTGCTTTATAGAACAATTTTTGTTTAATAATCTGAGTTGATTGGAGTGGAGGGCACTTGACTCCTGCGGGAATGGAGGGAAGCGTGAGACCCCACAGGCGCAAGCGCCGAGGAGGCTCACGTCTCTCCCCGCGGAAAGCAAGTGCCCGCAGCGGAAATCAACGGGCGAAATTTGGAAGTAAAAACAACGATATATACCAAAAACACATATTATAAGTTAATCCTTTTTAGCATGTCCATTGAGAAAGGTTCACAATACTAGTAAACTGTGGTATAATTTTTAATTGCGAATAAGAGGAGATAAAATCATATAAATTTAGGAGTGTTCCCATGTCTGAGAAAATTGAAGTAGGAAGTGTTATTACAGGAAAGGTAACTGGTGTACAGCCATACGGTGCGTTTGTAGCATTAGATGAAAATACGCAAGGGCTAGTTCATATTTCGGAAGTTACACACGGATTTGTGAAAGATATTAATGATCATCTTAAGGTCGGAGATGAAGTAACTGTTAAAGTATTAACAATTGATGAAGCAGCAGGAAAAATCGGATTATCGATTCGTGCTACAGTTGAAGCACCTGCTCAAGCTGAAGTGAAAGCAAAAAAACCTCGTAAACGCCAAGCGGCTCCTATTCATATCGAGGATGATTCTGCACAAGGCTTTAACACACTGAAAGATAAACTTCAAGAATGGATTGACCAATCTCGCGCACGTTAATTTAATTGAAATTAATACACGAGAAACCGGGCTTAGCCCGGTTATTTTTTTGTCCAAATTTCAATAATGAAAGATTATCTTTCATTATTGAAAGATATTTAGGGCTTTTTTATATAAAATATTCCGAAAACTCTATAAATTGTGATATTATTAATATTGGCATGGAACTTGCAAATTAATTTATGTTACTAAAATGAGTGAGGTGAAGTCCGTTGGCCCGTTATGAATACGGTGGAGATGAATTTATTTTTGTTGAATTAGCTGAAGCAATGAGTCTTGAAACGAACTTTCAAGCGATGGCTATTACAAAAACCTTAAGAGAAGAAAATTTACCAGGCATCCTAGATATTTGCCCCTCAAATGCTTCCTACATGATTCGTTTCAACCCAGATATCATTCACCCAGATAAATTAATTTCAAAATTGAAAGCCATTGAAAAAGAAGTTTCTTTAGAAAACTTCGAAATAACTGCTCGAGTTGTCGATGTACCCATTCTCTTTGAAGATCCTTGGACACATGAAGCATTAATGCGTTTTCGTGATCGACATCAAGATCCAGATGCAACAGACTTAGAATATGTTGCTCGTACAAATGGATTTAAATCGAAAGAAGATTTAATAAAAGCAATAACAGATGCACCTTACTTAGTATCTATGATCGGTTTCGTTCCAGGTCTTCCTTGGTGCTATCAGATGGTGCCAAAAGAACAGCAAATTGAAGCACCAAAGTATGTCCGACCAAGAACATATACTCCAGAAAGAGCATTTGGATTTGGTGGTGCATTTGCTGTTATTTATCCAGTTCAAGGTGCAGGTGGATACCAGCTGTTTGGTATTGCTGCTGCGCCAATTTTTGAAAAAGAGCAACGATTATATGATTTTAAGGAATCCATGACCTTCCCGAAACAGGGAGATGTTTTCCGCTATCGAAGCATTGACATGAAAGAATATGAAGCAATACGAAAAGAAGTTGAAGATGGAACCTTCCGATATTTAACGAAGGATATCACATTTAAGCCACACGATGTGCTTGAAAATCCGAAAGCATTCTCAGATTCAGTGTTAGGGAGGTTGTATTCATGATTAAAGTAATCGAGCCAGGCTTGCAAACGACTGTTCAAGATTACGGGAGAATCGGCCATTATGAGGTGGGAATGCCACCATCTGGTGCAATGGATAAATACGCCTTTCAAGTGAGTAATATTCTTGTCGGAAATGATGAAAACGCTGCGGTTCTTGAGATTACATATATGGGTCCTGTCTTACAATTTCAGGAAGATGCTGTGATCGCGATAACTGGTGGTGAAATACCGCCGAAAATAAACAGAGAATCTGTTTCAATGTGGGAAACGTTACAAGTAAAAGCTGGAGACACACTAACATTTGATTTTATTAAACAGGGGGCTAGAGTTTATCTAGCGGTAGCAGGTGGAATCGATGTACCAGTTATTATGGGTTCACGATCAACCTATACACTATGTGGAGTTGGAGGCTATGAAGGAAGACCTTTGCAAGCTGGCGATGAATTAACGATTGGTGACAATCATGTTGCTCTGGTTGCAGTTGGAACACGAGTTGGGAGCGAATTTATACCGACCTATGCAAAAACGCACACCATTCGTGTCGTCCTAGGTTTATGTAGCTATCGCTTAACAGAGGAAAGCAAAGAACGCTTTTTCTCAATTGATTGGACGGTAACACCTGAGGCTAACCGTGTAGGGTATCGCTTTAAAGGTGAGCGATTACAATTTGTTGAACGAGAACAACCTTTTGGTGCCGGAAGCAACCCTTCTAATGTCGTTGATTTAGGCTATCCAATTGGCTCCATTCAAGTTCCTGATGGTGTTGAACCAATTGCGTTATTGAACGATGCTGTGACAGGTGGTGGCTATGCAACCATTTGTACGATTATTAGTACAGATTTAGATAAGATGGCACAAATCAAAACGAATGAAAAAGTACGTTTTACTGCTGTCGATATTCATGAGGCTCTTGAAGCTAGAAAAGAGTCCCAAGATAAAATTAAACAAATTAAGCAACAGATTTTTGGAACATAAAGGGGGATAATCATGTCAGAACAAACAACTATTCACACACCAATTCCAGGAGTATTTTATCGAAAACCTGCTCCTGATAAAGAGTCGTATGTACAAGAAGGAGATCTGGTTAAATCGGGTGATGTTATTGCATTAGTTGAAGTAATGAAAAACTTTTATGAAATAAAAGCAGAGGCCGATGGAGTCATTGAACGTTTCTTAGTAGAAAATGAAGACATTCTTGATGCAGGTCAGGAAATCGCAGTGCTAAAAAAATAGACTGAGTTAAAGTTCATTGTTTATTTTGCTACTTTGTTGATTGGAGCGGAAAGCGAGTGCCTGCAGCGGAAATCAACAGGGATAATAAACATAACCAAAAGATAAATACATTTCTGATTGATAAAGGGAGTAAAGAGAATGCCATATTTTAAAAAGGTACTTATTGCAAACAGAGGAGAAATAGCTAGAAGGATCATTCGTACATGCAAAAGACTAGGTATTGAAACAGTGGCAGTCTATTCTGAAGCTGATGCTGAGTCCCCACATGTTCATGAGGCCACTGAGGCTGTTTGTATCGGACCAGCACAAGTAAAAATGAGCTATCTCCATATAGAAAATATTATTCAAGCGGCAAAAGAAACAAAGGCAGAAGCTATTCACCCTGGATATGGGTTTCTATCTGAAAATCCTATTTTTGTCCAACGTTGTCAGGAGGAAAAGATTATTTTTATCGGTCCTTCTGCGGAAACCATGCAGTTAATGGGAAGTAAGCTTGAAGCCCGAAATCAAATGGTCAAAGCTGGTGTTAAAGTTGTTCCAGGTACGGATAAAAGTCTTGAATCGATTGAAGAAGCTATAAATGTTGCAGAGCAGCTAGGTTATCCTTTGATGTTAAAAGCGAGTGCAGGCGGTGGGGGAATTGGCATGCAGCTTGTGCAAAATCAGGCTGAATTAACAAAGTTTTTTGAGGGGACAAAACAGAAAGCGTTGTCATTTTTCAATGACGGTACGGTCTTTTTGGAAAAATGGATCTCAAGCCCTCGCCATATTGAAGTCCAAATAGCAGCGGATGCATATGGAAATGTAGTTCATTTATTTGAAAGAGAATGCTCGATCCAACGACGCAATCAAAAGGTCATTGAGGAAGGTCCATCACCTTACTTAAACGATTCGCTTAGAGATGAATTAGTAGAAGCGGCTATTCGAGGTGTAAAGCAAATCGGCTATACGAATTTAGGGACGATGGAATTTATTTTTGATGACGAGCATAACTTTTATTTTCTTGAAATGAACACACGTCTTCAAGTAGAGCATCCAGTAACGGAAGAGCTAACAGGTCTTGATCTTGTGGAGCTTCAGTTACAAATTGCCGCAAAGGAAAAATTACCGATAACACAGGAAGGTATTTCTAAAACCGGACATGCCATTGAGTGTAGACTTTATGCAGAAGACCCTGTTACATTTTTCCCTTCACCAGGAGCGATATCCAAACTAACGCTACCTGAAAATGGAGTGAGATTAGATCTAGGTGTTGTGGAGGGAAGTGTTGTGTCTCCATTTTACGATCCGATGATTGGGAAGATAATTGTTCATGGTGTCGATCGTCAGGATGCCATAACGAATATGCAGCGCGTCCTTGAGCAAATGGATGTTGAAGGTATAAAAACAAATCTCCCATTGCTCAAAAAAATCATGACGGACTCCCAGTTTAATAGTGGAAACTACACAACAGAATTTTTGACACCACAAAAGATCAATGGATAAATAGTGGTTGGTCTAACTCACATTGGAGGTGACTGCATTGTATAAAGTAGATTTAAACTGTGATATGGGTGAAAGCTTCGGCCTTTATGAGTTGGGGAATGATGAAGAAATGATGCAGTATATTACCTCAGCGAATATTGCCTGTGGATTCCATGCTGGTGACCCACATGTAATGAGGAGAACAGTCGAATTAGCGAAAAAATATGATGTTGGAATTGGTGCACACCCAGGATTCCCAGATTTATTGGGGTTTGGTCGTCGTTATATGACTTGCTCACCTGAAGAAATAAAAGATTATGTCATATACCAGATAGGTGCATTAAGAGAATTTGCTACTTCTGCAAATATGAAAATCCAGCATTGCAAACCGCATGGGGCCTTATTTATGAAAGCAATGGAAGATAGAGTAATTGCTAGAGCAATGTTAGAAGCATTTCATTCTATCGATCCAGAAATGATTGTCTTTGCCCTTAACCAATCAGAAGTAATGGAAGAAGCCATGAAGATGGGGGTGCCAGTTGCTAAGGAAGCTTATGCTGACAGAGAGCATACGGAGAACGGTTCAATCATCTTAACAAGAAAAGGCACGGAAATTAGTGATTATGATGCGATGGCAGAACGCGTTGTCCGAATGGTTAAGGAAGGGACAGTCGTTACCTATGATGGGAAACATGCGCCTATTAAAGCTGAAACGATCTGTATTCATGGAGATACACCAGGAGCGCCAATACTGGCCAAAGCTGTTGTTCAGGCATTAACAGCAAATGGTGTTGAAATTGTACCAATAAAAAAGTTACTGTAAAATCTGCCAAATAACTCTCCGAAGAAGTTGTGTATGGAGGTTATCTACGTCTATTTAATTCTGAATACTTAAAATTAATTGATTGTTATGTCAAATAAAGATTTTTCATTAAGGGGTAAGCATTTCTGCTTTTCGATTCCAACAAGGAGGAGTTTTCTTTGGAAATTGAATATTCATACACATTTAAAGGTATTTCAAGGGAAGTACTTTGGAAGACCATTCAAGATAAGGAGGTGCTGAAAAGAACGCTACCTGGGTGTCAATCCTTTATTGAAGTTGAAGACAACGTTTTTGAATCAGAACTAGGTATTAATATCGGCCCTGTAAAAGGCGTATTTACTGGGGAAGTTCGCCAAATTGATCGGAAGGAACCTGAATTTTATCGTTTACTCGTGAAAGGTAAAGGGAAACCAGGTGAGATCGATGCAAATGCTGAGATGCATCTAGTCGAAACCGAGGGTGGCACGATTCTAACGTGTAAGGCAGAAGTGAAGGTTACTGGGATTCTTGCTTCTGTAGGACAACGCGTTATGGGTGGTGTGGCTAAGGTCGTCTTAGGACAATTCTTTAAAGATGTTGAAAAAGAAGCAAATCAAGCATATAGCAAGACTAAATAGGAGGTGCAGATAGATGGGGAATGAAAAAGTAAATGTAAAAGTAACAATTAACGGGAAAGAAAAATGTGCGGAAGTAGAACCGCGTACACTGCTCGTGCATTATATCCGTGATGATCTAGGAATGACAGGAACGCATATCGGCTGTGACACAAGCCAGTGTGGGGCTTGCTCGATTATGGTGAATGGAGAAGTTGTAAAGTCTTGTACAATGCTAGCTGTTCAAGCTGACGAATGTGAAATTACAACAGTTGAAGGACTAGGTACGGTAGAGAATCTACACCCAATTCAACAAGGATTTTGGGAAGAGCATGGATTGCAATGTGGTTATTGTACCCCTGGAATTATGATTGCAATGGTTGGGCTTTTAAAGGAAAACCCTAATCCGAGCGATGAAGAAATCCGGGTTGGGCTAGAAGGTGTGATCTGTCGCTGTACAGGTTATCAGAATATCGTTGAAGCGGTAAAACATGCAGCAAAGCTAATGGCGGAATCAGAGCTACAAATAGTAGGGGAGGAACGCTCATAATGACAAAAACGATAGGTGCTCGTTTGAAAAGAAAAGAGGACCCAAAACTTATAACTGGAAACGGTTATTTCTCTGATGACATTCAATTACCTGGAATGCTGCACGCAGCCGTCTTAAGGAGCCCACATGCTCATGCAAAAATAAAGCGTATAAACGTCGAGGAAGCACTGAAGTCACCAGGAGTTGTCGCCATTTATACAGGTAAGGACTTGGAAGGGAAAATCGGTCCCGTTCCTTCTTCATGGCTTGTCCCTGGTGCGAACTTACAGGAGGCGCCGCAGTACCCGTTAGCCATTGATAGAGTACGATATGTGGGCGATGGAGTTGCACTTGTTATTGGCGAGGGTCGTTATGCTGTTCGCGATGCGCTGTATTTAATCGATGTGGAATATGACACTCTGTTGCCAGCGGTCGGACAGAAGGAAGCAATGCAGGCCAATGCCCCTCTAGTTCATGACGATATCGAGAATAATCTTGCTTTTCATTGGAAAGCCGGAGCTGTTCCTGAAGAAGCTTGTGAACAAGCTGAGGTTGTGATTATACAAAGCTTTTATGTTCAACGAGTGGCTCCAAGTCCGATAGAAACAAGAGCGGCAATAGGTCAATATAATCCAGGTAGTGGTGATTTAACACTTTGGTGTACGTCTCAAAATCCACATATTCACCGGATGGTTTTATCAGAAGTGCTCGATATTTCGGAAGCGAAATTACAGATCATTGCTCCAGATATGGGCGGTGGCTTCGGTGGAAAGATTGGTGTTTATCCAGATGAAGCACTAGTCGGCTACGCTGCACGTGATTTAGGTCGACCAGTTAAGTGGATTGAGGAACGAAACGAGCATTTTATGGCATCAAATCATGGACGGGATGAAGTAATCGATGTCGAGTTGTTCGGCAAGAAAGATGGAACTCTTACGGCTCTTCGAGTGAAAAATACGGCGAACCTAGGTGCTTATTTGTCCACGATGGGACCAGGTGTATCCACGATTGATTTTGGATTGATGATCACAGGTCCATACAAAATTCCTTATGCTTCTTGTGAAACATTTGGTGTTTATACGAATACAACACCTACTGATGCTTACCGCGGTGCAGGAAAGCCAGAATCTACTTATCAAATAGAAAGAGCGATCGATTTATTCGCAAAAGAAATTGGAATGGATCCTGTTGAAGTGCGTAGGAAAAACTTTGCGAAAAAAGAAGAATTTCCTTTCACAAATGCGCAAGGACTTGTATATGACAGTGGAGACTATGAAAAACCTCTACAAAAAGCACTAGAAATCGTTGATTATCCAAAGCTTCGAGAAATGCAGGAAGAACAAAGGAAGCAAGGAAAATTAGTTGGTATCGGCTTCTCCACTTATGTCGAGCTATGTGGCTTTGGACCATCTGCAGTGGCGGGTGCGATCGGTTTCCAAGGTGGTGTTTGGGAGAATTCTACTGTGAGGGTACATCCAAGAGGTACGGTAACGGTCTTTACAGGAACCTCTCCACATGGACAAGGACATGCGACATCCTTCAGTCAAATCGTTTCAGAGAAATTGGGCATTCCGATGGAAGATATCGAGTTGGTTTTTAGTGATACGAAGTCTGTTTCCATGGGATGGGGAACATATGGATCACGCTCAATGGCAGTGGGAGGAGCGGCTGTTTCGATTGCAACTGATCGAGTGATTGAAAAAGCAAAGAAAATTGCTGCACATGAACTTGAAACAACCGTTGAAGAGATAGCGTTTGAGGATGGATGCTTCTTTGTGAAAGAAGCCCCAGATCGAAAACGAACATTCAAGGAAATTGCAAAATCCGCTAATATGGCATGGAATTTACCGGCAGGGCTTGAGCCATCCCTTGAAGGTCAATCGTTTTTCGATCCGGAGAATTTCGTTTATCCATTTGGAACACATATTGCTGTAGTAGAGGTTGATAAAGATACGGGTGAAATTGAAATTAAACGCTATGTAGCGGTCGATGACGTTGGGAAGGTAATCAATCCACTAACAGCTGAAGGTCAAGTTCACGGTGGAATCGCTCAAGGAGTTGGGCAAGCACTTTGGGAAGGGATTGTATACAGTAAAGAAGGTCAGCTATTAACGGGTACGTTTATGGACTATACCATGCCAAAAGCAAATTTCTTTCCGAAGATAGAAACAGCCTTTACAGAGACTTTATCTCCTGTAAATCCTCTCGGAGCAAAAGGGATTGGAGAAACAGGAACGACTGCATCTATTCCTGCCATTATGAATGCTGTGATGGACGCATTACAGCCTTATGGAATTAAAGATATTGAAATGCCGCTTACCCCTCAAAAGGTATGGAAGGCAATTTCAGAAAGCGAGGGGAATTGATTTGATACCTTCAAAATTTGATTATGTTCGTGTGAATTCGGTAGATGAGGCAATCGAAAAGTTAAAGTTGAATAATGGTGAAGGAAAGCTGCTTGCAGGCGGGCACAGCTTAGTTCCGTTGTTGAAGTTTAGATTATCAGAGCCTGGGACATTGATTGATATTAGTCGGATTGCTGAACTGAAAGGTGTTCGCATAGAAGGCAATCGAATTATCATTGGAGCATTGACTACTCATAACGAAGTTGCAAATGATCCGACCGTTAAGACGCTTGTTCCTGTTTTAGCTGAAACAGTTCGTCAAATAGGAGATATGCAAGTTCGAAATCGAGGAACGATTGGTGGAAACATTGCCCATGCGGACCCAGCTGCTGATTTACCAGCTGCAGCAATTGTCCTTGATGCAGAGGTGCATATCCATGGAGAGGATGGACCGGAAACGATGGATATCGAAAGCTTCATTGTTGGTCCACTCATTACGATGCTGCCAGAAAACAGTGTCCTAACAAGTGTTTCCTTTGCTATTCCACCTAATCATACAAAATCAACCTATCTTAAATTCTATCATCACGCATCTGGCTATCCAGTAATAGGTGTAGCAGTAGTTGCTGGAGTAGATGATGATGGTTTAATTGATTACATTCGTGTTGGGATTACGGGTGTTGGTGATGTTGCTTATCGTGCAACGTCAGTTGAAGATAAACTAATAGGGCAAGTAATATCTGAAGCATTAATTAAAGAAGCTGCGGCGCTAGCAGCTGATGAAGGCGAAATGGCTAGTGATTTATTTGCATCAGAAGACTATCGAAAACAACTTTGCAAGGTATATACAGAGCGTGCATTAAATAGCTTATTTAACTATTAATCAATTTGGCTCTGTTAAAACTAAATCAACAGACTAGTTTAACAGAGCCTTTTATTTTTAAAAAAGATTTTAATAGAAGGTGGATAGCGATGAACGAGACTAATTTAATGATAGATACAATTGAAGAAACACGAAAATCCGGTCTTAGATCAGCTTTAGCCACTGTCGTAAGTGTCAGGGGATCTGCATACAGGCGTGAAGGCGCAAAAATGTTTATTGATGAAAATGGAAACACAATTGGAACGATATCTGGAGGTTGTCTAGAGTCGGATGTCGCAGAACAGGCAAAAATGGTAATGGATACTGGCTTAGCCTTATTAAAGACGTATGAGTTAGATGAAGATCTTGTTTGGGGTCTTGGGCTTGGCTGTCCAGGTACTGTCAAAATTTATATTGAACCGATCGATCCGTTAGCATAATTGAGTTTTAGGAGGAGGAAGATGGATAAGTTACTGCCATTTGAAATGTGGTTAAACAGTATGAAAGAAGAACAAGAAAGTGTTCTTGCAACTGTTTTACCAAATGATCAAAATGAAAACACTCAAGCTCGCCTTTTTGTTTCCCGAGGAAATCATTCTATCGGAGATCTTGGAGATGAGAAAATAAATCAACAAGTAATAAACATCGCAAAAATGAAACTAGATGAGGCTAATCCTAAAAGTGAAACTCGTGTATTTAAACTTCCTAGCGGTGAAGAAGTCCATATTTTTATAGATGTGTATATCCCTCCTGCTGAGGTTATGATTTTTGGAGCAGGGCATGATGCTATACCTGTTGCAAAATATGCAGTTTCACTTGGCTTTAAAACAACTGTCGTTGATCAGAGAGAATCCTATAACAGTGAAGAGAGATTCCCTCATACACAAAGGCATATTGTCCGGACAAGTGATTTCCATGAACAAATTAAGATTGGACATAGAACTTATATTGTTGTTATGAATCATCATCTTGAAAAGGATATCGAAACTTTAAAATTTGTAATGCCATCTGTCTCTCCATATATTGGGGTACTTGGTCCACGTTCCCGTTGCATCCGTATGCTTGATGCGATAAATGCTGAGGGAGTTCTATTTAGTGATTGTGAAATGAAAAGAATGCACAGCCCAATTGGTCTAGACATTGGTGCGTCCTCTTCGGAAGAAATTGCTGTTAGTATAGTATCTGAAGTGATTGCCAAGAAAAATGGACATAGTGGTGGATTTTTACGAGGGTCTGAATACATTCATCAGCCTGAGCGTACAAAAGTAGTCGTATGAAAGAGGTACATATGACTCCATCAATATGTGCCATCATTCTCGCAGCAGGCACTTCGTCTAGAATGGGGAAGCCGAAACAATTGCTTCTTTTAAATGAAAGGCCTTTATTAGAACATGTAATTCAGCGAGTTTTAGCGGCACCATTTTCGGATGTTGTTGCTGTAATCGGAAACGAAGCAGAGCAAATTCAAAAAGAAATATCTGTCGAAGACAAACGTTTTCAATGGCTAGTAAATGAAAATTATCTTAGTGGGCAAAGCTCCTCTTTACAAGCAGGGATCTCGCATGTTGGACAACAACATGATGGAATCATGATTTTCCTTGGGGATCTCCCATTTATTTCAGATGCAACGATCCAAAGAATTATGAATGCAGGTATGATTTCCTTAAAAGATTATAAGGATAGTTTTATTATTCAGCCAAGCTATCACGGAGAGACGGGCCATCCTGTCTTTTTTGGCTCTTTAAATCGTGATTTGATTATGCAAATCAAGGGTGATACAGGGGCAAAGGCCATAATGAAGAATATTTCTTATCGGAAACTGCTTGAAGTAGAGGATGAGGGGATATTGTTCGATATTGATACTCCAGAGATATATGAAAAAGCAAAAAAGCTTTGGGGAGTAAAAAGGAGCGGATAGGTTGATTTTTTGGATGGATGTACTTAAACCGATTTCACTCTTCGTTGATATAGAATGTACGATTGGGGTTGCTATTCAAAAATTAACTGAAAATAAAGCAAATGTTTTATTCGTGATGAATAAGGGCCTTATGGTTGGCTATAGCACAATAGAGATTCTTATGGAGCAGCTTGCGGAAAAGGGAGATTTATTGAAGGTCATACGATATAGGAACGATATTTTAAAAGTTCCACAGTTTTCACCTATTGAATTTTTCCATAATGTTTCACTGATTATCGGTGAAGATAGCAAGGGAGAAATCGTTGGTTATACGACAATGGAACAAGCTCAGTATAAAAT
>JAEWIG010000073.1 GCA_023387295.1 Bacillota bacterium
TCCCTAAACCGCTCTAAATGTCCCTTTTTTATTTGTAACTCTAATTTTTTATTTTCAACACTATATTTGGCTGTCCTAAGTGTTTCAGTCGTTTCCTTTAGTTTTTCAATACTTTCTTCCCATTCACGCTGAGTTTGATCAATTCCATGCATTTCACTAAAAATTCGAAACCGTTCTTCTGGATTCATTACTGCAAATTGATTAACCTCCTGTTGATACCAAATAAGATAATAGGCATCGGGGTCAATTTTATATTTGTAGAGTAGATCTTTCTTATAGGCGGAAAAATTAAATTGACGATCCCCAGAGGTATATTTAATTGTATTTTCCCAATGATCTATCACTTCACCAGTCGAGATGGAATACTCTTTTTTAATCGGTTGTCCTGGTTCTTGAACCATCCTTAATGTAAATTGTATAAAGGTTGCAGCATCAATTTTCATTTGGCTTTCATTTTTAAAAACTAAAGCAATTTGAGCTTTCCAAGCTTGGTCAGGTAATAGATTGCGAGACTTTAATCCCTCTACATCTACTTTTGAAGAATAAAGCACCGCTCCCATACAATACGTAATCGTTGACTTACCTGCCCCGTTCGGACCTGTAATCATAATATGTTGGTCAAATCCAGATAAATCAATCTGCTCCGGCCGATAATCACGTATACCTGAAAATGATATTCTCCAAGGGATCATTCGTCTTCTCCTTTCTGGTATAAATTATATCGTTTGAAAAATTTCAAAACTTCCTCTTTATTCAACTGATTAGACTGGCTAAATTCTGCCGTTCTTCGCAAAAATGAATCAGAAAACAGGTTAGCTCCAATTGCCGTTAGTTGAAAAGCTCTCTCTGCCGAATTTGTTTCATAATCTTCAATCGCTCCAATTTTCTTTAAGGGATCTAGATTTAGGAGTACTCTTTGGTTTGCTTTTTTCGTTTCATGCCCTAGAGCATCAAGTAACTGGTCAAATAGAGTAAATTCGTGATGTAAAACTTCTTGTTGGTAAAACATATATAATAAAATTGCAAGACTTTCCTTTGATAAAGTATTTCGAGCAGAATGAGCAGGTACCCTCATTAACGCTACCACTTGATCACGTTTTTCATCATAAATTAACTGGAAGTATCGACTGATCGCTTGATTGACCCTTGTGATAAAAGAGAAAAAACGGTCATCGTCTCCTGAAATGCCAAGCTGTTTTTCCACCTCTTTGCGGGATAAGCCAAAATTCCCAGAACGAATCGAAGCCGAAGAGGAAAATAGGATATTCATAAACGTTAACTCCTCTTCTTGTGTCAATACCCCTCTAATCGACTGCATGACATTCAATGGATTAACATTTATATCTTCTGCAGCATCATTCGGATTCTTCGTCTCTTTGGAAAGGATTCCTTCGTTTAATAATGTCTGATCCATCTCCATCCTTCATCCACTCCCATTTTTTATCGTAAAGTTTACGTTCTGTGTTTTGTTCAACGTTTATTACGGCTACTTTTTTAGTACTAATCAATGCGGAAATTGCTGTCAGAGCATTGATTGCATCACTCCACTGATCGGTAGTAGCTTCAATGATCACTTGCTCTAAAGGTGCCTCCTCTTGTTTTTCAAAAAAAGCTTCAATGGCTTTTGTATCAATCATACTCTTCGTTAGAAGCCAGTTCGACTCTCTCATCAAATCCTCCAGTTCATCCTCCGATATTTCTTCTGATGAATACTCTGTCTCTACCACTTCTTCAACAAGAGGATCAACTACTGGTTCATAATTCTCCAGAAATTCGATTGCCTCCTCTATTGCAACTGGAGATAAAGGCGCTGCGAACTTAACTGGAATCCATAACCCATCGATAGCTTCATCTTCATATTGATTTTGTTCCAAAAAACTTAATAATTGATGGGCATTAGGAATATCGGAGTCGAGTGGGGGAGCAAACATTTTCGATATGAAGGCTCGGACTTTTTCAGGTTGAATGGTCAAGGTCAACGGTGTTTTTTGCATATTAGTAAACTTTACATACTTATTAATCATCCCTAAACTTAGATTCGTACCTTCTGCAAGAACTGCTGTCCCCCTCTGCATTAAATCCGTTAACACCAAACTATCTTCTACTGTTTTAAATTGTCTGAATCTGTCATCCAACTTTACCTCTAAATCCTTCATTAATTGGTGGATGAGTTCAAGCTGTGGCAAAGCATTTCGATCCGCAAGCATCTCTAACTCCCGCTCTCTTAATAGAGAGATCGCATTTTCTACATTTCGAATCATGCTCGCTATTTTATTTCCACCTGAAATACCGTTGTCATCGTAGGCTTCACTTATTTCCGCATCACGTCTGGCTTGAAATAGCGACCTTCCTATATCATCATTCATATAATAAGCAAGAGAATCATTGGCAAGACGGATAAGTGCATCCATCATTCGCTTACCGACATCTCGCATTTTGATTTTTCTTGTTTGTTTCGAAATCCAATTGTTTTTTACTAACACATTTATGATTTGTTCAACCCTCTTTTTCGATGGTGGCTCTAAATCATCATAACGATTTCGATAACGATAGTAGATCATTTCTTCATTTTCGATTGGTTCATCTAGACCCAGAGCTTCTTCATTTAATAATTGGATAAGTCTTAAAAATCTCAAAATCTCACTCGGGGTTTGGAAAAAATTTTGAGCTCCTAAATCACTAAGAACTCCAGCTAGTGATGAAATATCTTTCATTGACTGCATGATTTCAGGTGCAGATTCAGTTGAATGAAATATCGATATTAACCCAGAATCCACTGACTCCACTGCTCAACACCTCCCATCATTTGTTCCTGTTCCATCTCTTTATTTTCTAAAAAAGTCATTATATATTGTTCATACTGGTGCCAGTCATTTATGACTTGCTGTTCTGGCAATACCCATTTTATCGTTACTTCAATATGTTGATTAACTGCTGAGTATAGTTCTTCTGAGATTTGTAATCCATCTGAATCGTAGTCACACCAGATTAGCACTTGTTCAATATGGCTGTTGTCCAGAATTTGTGAAATGGCCTTTCTATGTGCAGACCTTACGTGTCCATCAACACATATAATGAGAGAATTGGTGTCTTTTAAAAAACGCTCTGTAGCAGCCATTCTGGTCAAGATCGCTCGATTTTCGACAAGCCAAAGTGTTGTCGCTTTTGTACGATACATTTCACATGTAATCGATAAATTCGTCAATGCATGAACTGGTCCCCAATCGTAGGTAGCATACTTTCCGCTCATCTGCCCTGCAAAAAACACTGGTGTAATTTGACCAAGACTTGTTAAACCTAAATCATCTACTTGAGCATTCGCCCACTCTTTTAGATGTTCGATAAACTCTTGCTTATGGGAATCAAATTCCTTTGACCCACCGATTTTTTGGAAATAAGCTGCACCGATTTCCTTCCAGTCAAATTCCTCCTTATGAATACATAGTTGACTAAAAGCATTAACAAAATGTAAAAACTTTAGTCTTTTCCCAAGAGCCCATTTTTGTGGAAATCGAAGTGAAGAGCCTAATTCATCCTTGTCAAGCTGATTCATTACTTTTATTATGTCTTGTATTCCGAGTTCTCTTTTTTTGGAAAAAGTTAGACGATTCTCAATTTGAGTTGTTAACGTTGCGAGAATGTCATTCTTTATGAGGAGAAATTCATTACGAGTTTGATCCCTTTTTTGTTGGATCTTAAACTGGTCATGTTGGTACATACGAAATCCCATTCGATAGTGCGATGAATGGACCGTCTTCTCATCTTTCTCAAAACGCACTTCCTTAATGATCCATCCTTCTTCCAACCATCTGAATGTTTGACGCTCACGATCATCTAGGTAGATCTTTTTTCTAGTTGTAAATGCTAAAGCTTCTAGTTTAGGATCGCTGGGTGTTTCTTCTGCATTAGATGTTTTGAGAGATAATGTTAAAAGACCTAGTATTCTATAGGTCCTTATCGAACGCTTTATTATTTTTACTTCCAATAATAAATTTTCGTTATTGGAAAAATTCCATTCCAGCTCCTCTCCACTTTTAAGGATAAAATCTTTTAAATAAATCAGGAATGATTGCTCTATCATATCGATACCTCATTATCATCAGATATTCTTATTTTACCAAATTAATAGAATATATGTGCTCGACGCAATTTGGTAAATTTATAGAAAATCATAACGAAAAATAAGGACAAGCCCCCTCATCTGAGTTAAGGTCACATAATGACTTTTTTCAATGAAAAGTTTATATATATCTTCCTTCTTAACATTCTTATTTATTATTTTATCCTGTTGCAGTAATCTAAGCTTATAATCCGATTTTAAATTGATATTCTTTTTGTTTTTAATTGAATACAAACCTGATGAAATAATGCAAAATATGAGAAAAAACAAAAAGCAACCAATCCAACAACTTGACTTTTTTACCTAATAATGGTTACGTTTTATTTAAGAACAAATTGACTTGCATATACTATCATTAACTAAATGGAAGGTGATGCGAGTGAGAAAAAGGAGGCTTGTTAGATTGAAATCATCGGTTAAATACAAAAGTGTGAAAGTCGTTGGACGGCAACGGCGTTTTCTCAGAAAAAGCAAAGAATTGGCAACAATTAACAAAATTTTATCGACAAATATCAGAAATCAAATGCCTTTAGGGAATTCCCCAATTTTAGAAGTTGATGAGAATGGAACTGTAACGAACATAGATTACAATAACCCACAGCATATGAAATGGATGGAAGACTAATGAAACCTGGGCAAATTTATGACTTATTCTTTCCATTTAAGCCACCATTAAAGCCGAGCCAAGGTTCAGGTAAAAAACGCCCGGCTCTTATTATGTCTGTAACAGACGATGAGATTATGATTGCAGTTGTTGTTAAAATTACAAGTTCATCTTCCACTGAAATATTCCCTAATAGAATTGAAATTACTCATTGGGCTGAGGCAGGTTTAGAAAAACAATCCTATGTTGAAATAGACTCTGAAATTCTTATCCGAATAACAAATACTCCCCCATACCGAGGCGAATTAGTAGAATCAGATTTTAATAAGGTTTTAACAGAATTTGTAAAGCTAAAAACAAAATCTATTCGTCGGAGTGGAAAGACTACATAATAAAATTCATCATTAAGGAACTACTATAAAAATCCAATATATTTTTTATAGTAATTATTTGAAATAGAAAAGGCAGTTCCCCCTAAGGAGAAATTGCCCAATAATAAGTATAAAGTTATCCCTTAGACAAGATCATCTTTTAAATTTGCTTCACAAGCATAATATTTTTTGATGCGATATCACATTACAAAATTCAGATCCTTAGCGAGCCACGAAAGCCCCTAGCTGCATAGTAAGAATCTGCTCCATTGTGGTACACAAAGACTGTATCGTAGCGACGATCACAAAAGATTGCCCCACCTAGTTTTCTAATATTAGCAGGTGTTTTCACCCAGCTTGATGTTTTCGTATCGAAATTCCCAAGGTTCTGCAAGTCACGGTATTGTTCTTCTGTTAAAATCTCTATACCCATTTCAGCAGCCATATTAATAGCATCGTTTTCTGGTTTATGCTTTTTCCTTGACTCCAGCGCTTCCCGGTCGTAACAAACACTTCTACGCTCTTTTGGACTTTCCGCTGAACAATCATAAAAAACGTATTCGTCTGTCTCTTTATCATGACTAACAACATCCGGTTCACCACCGGTTCTTTCCATTTCATTAAGAGACCATAGTTTTTCAGTATTCGCCTCTAGCTTGGCTTGTACATCAGCCCATTCAATTCCTGAATGGCGTTCCATGTTTTTCTCAAAACGGGCTTTCAATATTGCGAGTAACTCTTCAAGCTGTTCCGGTGACAAATTTCTTTTTTCATTTTTCATACTAAAACCCCTTTGTAAAAATTAAATTTAAAACTTTTTTAACTATATCCCCAAAACTCAATCACCTTAATCGAGAAACTATTTGGATAATTATAGACTGTAATCCTTGATTTTACTACTTATTCGAATGAGTAATTTAGCATCCACTAGCAGAGCTTGTAACCACTTTCCCGTGTAATTGATAATAAAACCCCTTATCTTTAAGAAGAGCATCATGATTGCCGGCTTCAATAATTTGTCCATTTTCTATGACGAAAATTTTGTCTGCATTTTGGATTGTATTTAAACGGTGAGCGATAACAAAACTTGTTCTCCCCTTCATTAGTTCTCTTAATGCCTCTTGAATCTTCAATTCTGTCACCGTATCAATACTACTTGTTGCCTCGTCTAAAATGAGAATTGACGGGTTAGCAAGAAATGCTCTTGCAATGGATAATAACTGCTTTTGCCCTTGACTAATCCCACTTCCCTCTTGTTTCAAAATGGTATCATAGCCATCTGGTAGTCTTTTTATAAACCAATCCGCATTGGCCAGCTTGGCTGCTACAACTATGTCTTCATCCGTTGCATCTAATCTACCATAACGAATATTTTCACGAACCGTACCTTGAAATAAAAAGGTATCCTGCAAAACAAAGCCAAGATTTGAGCGCAAGCTTTCTTTTTTCACGTTTGCGATATCATGCCCATCAAGCAAAATACGCCCGCTATCAAGCTCATAAAATCTTGATAACAAATTGATGATCGTTGTTTTCCCAGCACCTGTTGGTCCTACAAAGGCTACTGTTTCACCAGCCTTTACCGTGAAATGGATATTCTTCAGTGTATTTTCTTCGTCCCCATATCCAAAGCCTACATGTTGAAAATCAACATCGCCATTCACCTTATGTAATTCAATACATTTTTCATTCCCCTTAAACTCTTCCTCTTCATCGAGAATTTCAAATACCCTTTCCGCACCCGCAATTGCCGACAATAATGTGTTGAACTGGTTGGCAAGATCATTGAGTGGACGAGTAAATTGACGTGCATATTCGGTAAAAATAACGATAGCCCCAATGGAAATCATCCCCTTTAACGCAAAAACCCCACCAATTCCTGCGATAATCACAAAGCTAAAATTATTTAAGCCATTCATTAGCTTTGGGATAAAACCTGAATACGTTTGTGCCCAAAAACCAGCATTCTTTAGCCGCTCCGCTTTTTCAATAAATTCATCCATGACCTTTTTTTCCTGTGAAAATGCTTTAATAATTCTCTGACCAGAAATCGATTCTTCAATAAAGCCATTTAATTCACCAAGATGCTTCTGTTGTTCTTTAAACAAAGGACCTGTTCGTTTCGTTATCCACTTCATCCCGATAAACATGAGTGGCACAATGATTAACGTTAGCGACGTTAATGGCAGGCTTAACCAAACCATCACAGAAACAGTCCCAATAAGTGTTAGCAAACTAGAGAAAACTTGAATAAATGAGCTGTTTAAAGTGGAACTAACATTCTCAATATCATTCGTAATTCTGCTCATTAATTCCCCGTGCTGACGCTTATCGAAAAAAGGGATCGGCAGCTTTTGAAGATGGTGAAAAAGCTTTGTTCTCATTGTAAAAACAGTGTTTTGCGCAATTCCAATCATCCAATAGTTTTGTAGCCACAGGGATAATGAATGGAAGAGATAAATAATGATCAATCCGATAAATAACTTGAGCAATCCGATATGATTCGTCGTGACAATATAGTCGTCAATTGCTTTTCCGACTAAGTATGGGCCGAGTAGTCCTAATGCCGAGCTAATTACAACCATGAATAGAACAAGAAATAAAAGTGCTTTTTCCGCTGCGAGAAAATACCAAATCCTTATTAACGTACTTTTAATATTACTTGGTTTCCGATTTGGCCCTTTCGGTTGTGGATTATGTTCTTTGTTTAGCGATAACTTTGGATATTGAAACGGTTTTTTCCATTCATTAAGCATAATAACGCTCCCCCTCCCCTGACTGGGATAGGTATATCTTCTTGTACAAAGCAGAGGTTAGAAGTAGCTCCTCGTGTGTTCCTTTTGCTAATAAGGCACCATCCTCAAGCAGTAATATATGATCTGTTTCTGCAGCCGTACTTAATTTTTGTGTAATAATCAGTGTTGTGCAGGCATATTTCTTTAATGCCTTGAGCAAGTTTGCCTCTGTTTTCATGTCTAGGGCGCTCGTGCTATCGTCAAGGAGTAAGAGTTTCGGTTTTCTAACGAGTGCTCTTGCAATTGATAGCCTTTGCTTTTGCCCACCGGAAAGATTGACCCCTTTTTGACCTAGGATGGTGTCTATCCCTTTTGGAAAAGAATTTATAGTTTCTAAAATTTGAGCGTTTTTTAGAGCCTCCATGATTTCATCGACGGTTGCATCTTCCTTTCCCCAGGAGATGTTATCTTTAATACTTCCCGAAAACAGTAAGGCTTCTTGTGGGACATAGCCGATATTTCTCCGAAGTGTCTCCATTTTCATTTTTCGAATATCTGTTCCATCAATCATGATGCTCCCGCTTTCGATATCATATAGACGGGGAATTAATTGGAATAGTGTTGTTTTTCCAGAACCAGTTGCACCAAGAATAGCGATTGTCTCACCAGGCATTATAGTAAAACTTATATCTGTCAATGAAGGTGATTCGCTTCCGGGATATTGAAAGCTGACTTGGTTAAATACGATTTTTCCCTCTTGGATTTTATTCTTCTCATCCGCATCTTCTGTATCAATCAGTTCAATGTCAGTATCGAAAACTTCCACAATTCGGTTTGCAGAGGCTCTTGCTCGAGAAAACGCCATAATAATCATCGAGAAGACAGAAAATGCAGCAGCCATTCGCGTGGCGTAATTGACAATAGCGACAACCTCTCCTATCTTTGCTTGGCCGGTTCCTACATGAATACTCCCAAACCAGAGAACAGCGAGAATACTAATGTTCATTATGAAGAGTAAGATGGGGTGCGTTAATTCCATAATGCGTAATGCATGGATCGTTTTGTCACGAAGATGCTCGTTTACTTTATTAAACCGTTTTTCTTCATGTTTTCTTCTGACAAACACTTTAATTAGTCTAATTCCAGTCAAGTTTTCCCTCATAATATTATTAACAGCATCTAATTTTCCCTGAACAATTTTAAAAAGCTTGCCCCCCTTATTCATTAACCAGAAGAGAAAAATGAAGAGGAACGGTACGACCGCTGCGAGAATAAGAGCCATTTTCACATTTACGACAAAGGCCATCACAAGCCCACCAATAATAAGCAATGGCGCCCTTAAAGCAATTCTTAAGCTCATAAAAACCGTGTTTTGAATGGAAGTAATATCATTCGTCATTCTTGTAATCAGCGAAGAGGCAGGAAATAAATTGAAGTTAGCAAAGGAAAAGGATTGCACTTTCGCAAATAGCTTGCTCCGCACATCAAAGCCAAAATTTTGTCCAACATGCGCAGAATAAAATGAATTCAAAATCCCCGCAAGTAAAGCAATTGCAGAAAAGAGGAGCATCACCGCTCCCCATTTCATGACAACATCAAGGTCCTTCATAAGAATCCCTTCATCAATGATCTTCGCCATAATAAGCGGCTGGACTAATTCAACGGCTAGCTCCAAAAATGTAAAAATGAGTGCGATTATAATCGCAACTTTATACGGTTTTAAAAATGGCAATAGCTTTCGCATAGATAAATCCCCCGTGTTGGTGTTTTGTATAGATATCATGATTTTTTTAACATTGTGGCTAGCGTAATGAATCAGTTGACGATTTTGTTTTTACTTATAACTATATTAGTATAGTAGATTAGCTGAGTATATAAACTTCACTATTTCACAATTTATTTCGAATCTCTAAATAAATTATGGTTCTATCATAAAGCATCTAGCTGAATTTTTAAATAATTCAGCTTAATAAAGTAGTTAACTTTCAAAAATTGAAAAAAGTTGTATAAAGTGAGGATTAAAACAGAAGAAAGAAAACAAAAAAAAACACCGAAAACTGCCGGTGTTTTTTGAAGGCTCAGCGCATTAGTATTATGTGAAGAGCAATTTTACTTACTCTTTTCAAACTGATACTTCAGTTAAGAAAATCATGGCTCCTGCCGCAAAAGCTAACCCATAAGGAATAATTTTCATAAATTGCTCTGTTAGCTGCAATCCAGGCGTTATTCCATGAAAATATCCTTTAAATCAGCTGTAAACCCATTCAAAAACTGCGATGTTACAATTCCCATTTCTGTCTTCATATCATGTTGGATATACTGCTTTTCCTCATTTAAAGCATAAACCGAAACTGAACTCAACATGGGGTTTACAATCCAATATTCTTGAACACCATAATTCATATAGAGGTTTAATTTTGTGATTAAATCATGAGCTTGATTAGATGGGCTTAGGATTTCAACAATCAGGTTAGGAACCCCTATATATTTTGAATCAGTTAATCCCTTTTTATCACAAATAATACTTAAATCTGGGATGACAATTTTTGTCCCATCAAGATGTTCACTATTTAATTCAATATCCACCGGAGCATGAAATACTTCACACTTTTTCCCTTCAAGAAATTTTCTAAATTGAACATATAAATTTCCTGATACTCTTTGGTGTTTAATGGACGGAGAAGGCGACATATAAACAAAACCATCAATATACTCTAAAAGCTCCTCACTGTTTTCCTTGATTTCTAAATATTCAATTACAGAAATCCGCTCATTTCGGTAGAGAGTCATGACACCACTCCTGAACTAATTTTACTTTTCAATATTTTATCATATTTCTACCAGTTTATAACCAATATCGATAACCATAACTTGAAAGGAAGGTATGATTAAATGAGCACTAAAGAAGAAGTAATAAAGTCAATTATGGATTTACCGGAAAATGCAACCATTGAGGATATTTTGAGGAAACTCTATTTGAGATTAAAAATTAATGAAGGTATTCAAGATTTAGACGCTGAAAAGTTATTTTTTATCATGAAGTGAAGGAGAAATTATATTAACCATGATTCAACTGAGGTATTTGGAATTATTCATAATGCTAGGAATATTAACCAAAATACAATTTTACATTTCCTTCCTTTCGTGCGGTAGCTAAACAGTTAAGAATGAAATTATGGATTTGTTTTTGATCCCAATTTAAAAAATCACTTGTAGGCTGGAGATCTCCCTTTACAAATAATTTTTGATATTCATCTAATGCTTTTTCAATTTGTTGTACAGAAAAGATAGAACTGCCACCAGAGCCACTGACACCTGCATAATATTGGTCTGAATCAAGCAAACTATACAATGTAATAGCATTATAATTCCCCATGCTAAAACGTGCATAAGCAACTTCTTCTCCTGCTTTATTGAATCCTGAAATATCGTGACCCATTCGATAATCCTCCTTTAAATTCATTTCTAAACAATTAATTATCCAGTAAATTAATAATGAACATTCACATACTTCATCACCCCTTTCAGGCTGATTTTTATATAAATTATTTTTTTGAAAAAGTGTGGTTGAGAGTGTTAGGGATTATAGGTAAGAGTTGGAGGTAATACGAGGCTACCTATATGATAGATTCATCCAATAAAACGTGTCAATTGCTATAATTCGACATAAGCCAAAAACTCTAACCAAATTCAATATCTCAAAAATAAATTCCAATAAAAATAGTCTCCATATCTTACTTCTTATCTATCGACAAAACAGATAAATACCTATCCGATATATTGATAATATGAATATCTATTTGAAAAACATTTTCTTATAATGAAGTTTGTGACTACAGTCCCATGCCGAATAAAAGTATTAGGAAATTATACTATAATAACTTTTTCTTTAATGAAAGATATTAAAGTTTCTACACTTAATTACATATTTTTTTCGAAAAAATGAAGATGAAATGAGGTGAAATTAGAATGAGACCAATTAAAATAGCCGTGATTGGTGCTGGAAATCGTGGTAATATTTATGGGGACCTAGCAAAGTTGCACCAAGACGAATTCCAGATAGTTGCAGTCGCCGAGCCAGATGACACGAGAAGGAAATCATTTGCCGAAAAACATCAGCTTACGAACATTTTCTCCACTTGGGAAGACATGCTCAAATTCCCTTTAGACTGTGACGTTATCTTCGTGACAACTCAGGATCAACAGCATTTTCTTCCTGTAATGGCAGCGTTAGAGCATGGATTTCATGTTGTCGTTGAAAAACCATTAAGCCCAACCTATCAAGAGTGTGTCGAGATGATTGCAAAAGCGAAAGAAAAGAATCGTTTGCTTATGCTATGTTACGTCTTGCGATACACGCCATTTTTTCAAAAAGTAAAAGAGCTGATTGTACAAAAAGCAATCGGGGACGTCAAACATCTAGCAATCGATATGGATGTTGCTTACTGGCATCAAGCCCATAGTTTTGTTAGAGGAAATTGGCGTAATACGGCCAAATCGTCTCCGATGATTCTGGCCAAAAGCTGCCATGATTTAGATCTCTTTTCATTTTTACTTCAAAAAGCGCCAAGACAAATTTCTTCCTTTGGGAGCCTGTCTTATTTTACGAAGGAGAACGCCCCAGAAGGCTCTACCCTCCGCTGTACAGATGGGTGCAAGGTTGAAGAACAATGTCCGTATTCCGCGAAAAAAATCTATTTAGGCGCAAATATTAGTTGGCCTGTTTGTACCATTAGTGATGATTTAAGCTATGAAGGACGCGAAAATGCGCTTGAGAGTGGTCCGTACGGTAGATGTGTCTTCCAATGCGATAATGATGTCGTCGACCATCAGGTTGTCAATATTGGATATGAGGATGGTACAACTGCCACTTTAACGATGAATGGATTTACGAGTGAATTAACAAGACGAATTCGAATTCATGGTACATTAGGCGAGATTAATGGGAATGTTAATAAGGATGAGCTCTATTTCACACCATTTGGTGGAGAGACAACAAAAATCAGCTTAGACGTTTCCGCTCATGGCATGCATGCTGGTGGTGACGATGGCTTGATGAAATCCCTAATTTCCCTTTTAAGCAACTTCTCTAATCTTGATCAGGAAAGCTATTACAATGATTTATTACAAAGTCACTATCTTGCTTTTCAAGCGGAAAAATCACGCATATCCAATGAAGTGATCCACTTATGTGAAAACTAGTTTTCACACTTAGTTATCTTGAGGATGGGATATTCACTGGAAAATAAATTACATAAGGAATGAGACATAATGAAAAAAACTTGGACAACCCTCATTGTTTTCTGTCTATTGCTGCTATCAGCGTGCTCAGGGAACGGGAAAGATACAGAAAAAGCAACGGATAACAACGCAGGAACAACTACTGATAAAACAGAAATCACTGTGTGGGTAATGGGAACGGATGAATATTGGCGTACATACCATGATGATTTAGTCAAACGCTTTGAAGACGAAAATCCCGAAATTAAAGTAAAACTTGAATACATTCCTTGGGATCAAGGGCAAAACCAATTAATTACGGCTGCAAGTAATCAAACAATGCCCGATGTTTCAACTATTGCTGGAAGATGGACCGCACAGCTGGTCGAAATGGGTGCTGTAGAGCCACTTGATCAGTTTTTTCCTGAGGGCTTCGCAGATGAATTTGTTGAGGCTGCATGGCATACAACTCAATATAAAGGGGAAACATGGGGATTGCCAGTTGGTTTTACAACGACAGGGTTATTTTATCGGGCAGATTGGTTAAAGGAAGCTGGATATACTGAACCACCAAAAACATGGGATGAATTTATGGATGTAGCGAAGGCGATGACAAATGGCCAAGATCGCTATGGATTCGGTTTAGTCGGTCATAACAGCATGGAAACAGTGTTATTTTGGACTCCTTTCTTATGGTCAAATGGTGGCGAATTGCTGACGGACGACTTAAAGCAGGCCGCGTTTAACAGTAAAGAAGGGGTTGAAGCACTGCAATTTTACGTTGATCTTTATCACAACGCTGCACCTGAAGGAAGCACGAACTATAAGCGTGGCGACTCGCAAAATCTATTCCTCTCAGGAGCTGTTGGGATGACAACGGTTGGACCATGGTTTCCGAAGTCTATTAAAGACACTGCACCCGACATGGAGTACGCAATTGCGCCTTATCCTGTGAAAAAAGAGGCTGTGAACATGGGAACGGCTGACCATATCATCATGTCAAAAACATCTGAAAATAAAGAAGCAGCTTGGAAGTTTATTGAGTTCTTTACGAACGCAGAAAATGATTTAAAATGGGCCAAATTCCAAGGCTTTATTCCTTATCATAAAGCAAATCTTACGGATGAGAAAATGCTCAGCAACCCGGATTTAGCCTTCTTCTTAAACGTTGCTCCAGATGCAAAAACGTATCCAACCATGCCAGAATGGCCACAAATTGACCAAGCTCTAGCTGATGCGATTCAACAGGCACTAATGGGAACGAAAACGCCAGAAGAAGCTTTAAATGAAGCAGCTGCTATCGTAAATGACGTGTTAAAATGATGAAAAAAGATCAAAAATTAGGATTACTGTTTATTTTACCAGCATTTCTTGTACTATGCGTTGTAGTCTTATATCCATTGATACAAACGTTTTTGCTTAGTTTTCAACATAAAATACTGATAAAGCCATCCGAGGATGGCTTTATTGGTTTTGAAAACTATCAAGCAATTTTTACAAGTAAAGAAACTTGGAAATATATTTGGATTACGATAGTATTCACGGGCATTTCAGTCTTTTTAAAAATGTTCGTTGGAATGAGTGCCGCTCTTTTGTTAAATATGAATGAAAAAGCAGGCAAGGTCTATTCCTCCATTTTGATGATCCCATGGTTTGTTCCATCTGTTGTTGCTTCATTAATTTGGAGCTGGATTCTCCATGACCAGTTTGGGATTTTGAATAAAGTTCTCCGTTCGATTGGAGCAATTGATCATAATATCGCTTGGCTAAGCAATGAATTATTTGCGCTCGGAGCTGTGATTATCGTGGATGTATGGGTGGGACTTCCCTTTATGACTGTTGTATTGTTGGCCGCTTTAAAGACGATTCCACGCGAGATTATCGAAGCAGCAACTGTTGATGGGGCATCTTTTTTTCAAAGGGTTAGACATATTATCTTGCCAAATATGAAGCATGTGTTTATTGTGATGGGTACGATCAGTCTGATTGGTACGTTTAATAGCTTTAATATCATTTATTCTTTAACCGGTGGCGGACCCATTGATGCGACGAACACATTGGTGATTCATATTTACCGCACAGCCTTTACGAATTACAACTTTGGTATGGCCGCAGCCCTATCAGTCTTAACCTTCTTCTGTATCTTGTTATTAGTAGTATTTTACCGAAAAAGACTTGATTCAGAGGGGGAATTCTAAATGAAAAAAGTTGGCTGGTACATCAGTATTAGTATTTATTCTCTAATTATTATTTTCCCTTTCCTATGGATGATCTCGACGGCATTAAAGCCATCAGGAGAAATTTTCTCGCTGACACCGACATTGATTCCGAAGGACATAACACTTTCGGCTTTTAAGGAAGTATGGCAAATGGAATCACTCAGAAAATATGTATTAAATAGCTTCATTGTTGCGATCTCGACGACCATTATCTCTGTTTTTCTTTCTTGCCTCGCAGGCTACGGATTTTCACGCTTCCGCTTTCGGGGTCGTAATTTGCTTTTGTTCGGATTCTTATGTGCACAAATGATTCCAGGCGTCATTTTACTCATGCCGATTTTTGGGATTATGACTAGTCTCTCACTGTTAGATACATATACCGGCTTAATTCTCGCCAACATTAGTTTTACTCTGCCTTACTGTACATGGATCATGACTGCCTTTTTTAAAGGAATCCCACAAGAATTAGAAGAGGTTGCCTTTATCGACGGGGCAACAAGATGGCAAGCCTTTACAAAAGTTATTCTTCCATTAGCAGTACCCGGAATGATTTCAACCGCGATCTTTTCTTTTATCTTATCGTGGGATGAATTTCTGTTTGCCCTAACCTTAACGAGATCAGAGGAAATGCGGACATTGCCATATGGATTATATAGCTTTATGTCGCAATACGGAGTTCAGTGGAATCAACTAATGGCAGCAGCCTTATTCGCGATTATTCCGCCTCTGTTGCTGTTCCTGTTTCTGCAACGGTATTTTGTGAAAGGATTGTTGGCTGGGGCTTTGAAGTGAGTCAAAAAAACAAGCTAACACCTACGATAAATAGGATGTTAGCTTGTTTTTCTCCTTTTCTTTGCAAAAAAATTCTTCGTCGGATTTATTGAACAAGCCTCGATGTACGTAGTAATCGTAAGCGCAGTGAAATATAGCCGACGACATTTTTTCACATTAAGAAGCAATTAACAAATCTGTTGAACTAGTCTTCTCCCAAATAAGTTCAACCCACTCCGGATGATCGATAAATGGATTACGATTACCTTGCCACTTAAAGATAACTTCATTGCGATTTCGCTCAAACTCATCTACTGGATCTAACTCATTCCACTCTAACAGGACAGACAGCTTCCCATGGTAAGGAGATGCTCCATTATTTAACTTATCATTTAGTTCCAAATCAACTCGGTCTCCCGCTTCATAGCGTGTTGCCATATAGAAAAGCATTCTTGCTACATCGCCTTTCACATGATCGGGCGGCTCCCATGAATTCGATTTTTTGTAGCAGCCATTACAGCCTTTGACGGCGGTGCCACCGTTATCAAAGTCAAGATTTCCTCGAGCACTATTTACTTGAACATCCGTGGGTCGTAGATGGTGAATATCAGTACCTGGTCCTTTACTTGTACCGAAGTTACCATGGGATTGTGCCCACACATGCTCACGATTCCAATCACTGACATTGCCACCGTTTCGCGTTTTTGAACGTGACTCATTAGAATAAAAAAGAATCACATTATTTTCGTTGTTAGGATCTTCATCCGTTTTACGTAACGCTTCCCATACTTCTGAATAATCTAGTTGTCTATGTTCTGAAATAATGTCATGAAGGGAATTTTTAAGTTCCTGCCCTTCTTTCCCAATTGCATCTTTATAGTAATCATCTTCAACTGGTGGTACTTCATCCGATACCGTGACGCTAAAACTAATTGTGACTGATTTATCCCTGTCACTTGCCGTGACAGTAATGATATGATCACCCTCATCGAGTTTAAGTGTTAATACATCCGTTGAAAGATTGATCATCCCCTTTGTTGTTGAATACAACAGTTTGTCACCATTCGGATCTGCAAAATGGTTAGAAAGGTCGATCGAAACAGTCTCACCAATTTTCACCCTTTGGTTGTCAATCGCTTTTATTACAACGGGAGCTTCATTTTGCGTAGGATTGTACATACGCTTTCCATTGGAATGATAGAAAGTGATATTACTCGAATCAGCTCCTGCAACATATTCGATTTTCAGGATGTTTTCAGCACCCCTAATTTCAACTTTATTCGGCCCTTCAACAGTAATATGACCTAGCGTTGTTTCTCTGATATCAACTATCAAGCCATTTTTCTTCGGTTGCATAATGACGCGGTTCGTTTTAAAACCTTCACCTTTCAGTTCAGCATAATCTCCTTTTAGAATAATGCCGTCCTTCAGTTTTGTTGAAGCATCCATATTAACTAAGACACTTGGTTCCGCTATGACCACTTGCTTCTTCTTTTCATTTATCAGGTTGTACTCCTTACCAATGGGAACGGGTTCCCAAACAACTGGCGTATCGAAGCCGATTTGTACCATCACTGGATCATGGTCGCTTGCACGTCCAGACATATTCGTAAAATCTGCATTGATATGCAAAATGTCGATTTCAGTTTGAGCAACTAAATGATTCGATACTAAAATATGGTCGAGTACTTGTGAGTTACCGTGAAAAACATAAGAGTAACGATCAGCTGCTTCCACTTTATTGATCATATTCGTCATTAACTTGCCTTCGTGGATTTTTAAACTATCAGCGAACTGGAAATCATTAAAGTCACCAACAGAGATAACATTCGCTTCTGGATTCTGCGACTTAATATCTGAAACAAACTGATAAACAATGTTGGCAATTTGTTTTCGTTGTACCTCACTTCCATATACAGG
>JAEWIG010000226.1 GCA_023387295.1 Bacillota bacterium
TCTCACCGTTTATTACATATTCAAGTTTTTGTTCCTCGGCACGAACACCATCTTCATTGCTGTTTACTTCTGTACCTTGTCCATCTTCTTTATTGGTTTCGTTATCTTCTTGTCCATTTTCAGTGGATTGTTTATCTTCGCTTTGGATACCTTGCACATCATTTTGCGTAACATTGGAGCCATTTGTATTTTCATCCGTTACTTTACTTGTTCCGCAGCCAGTTAAAATAAAGCCTACTAATCCAAAAAGCAAAATCCAATTCGATAGTTTCTTCATTTTGTATTCCCCCTGTAGTCATATCGAGATCTTAACTAAATAGACGTATATTTTTTTGATGAGTTACAAATTGTTCTATTACTCTTTAGATTAACATTACTATAATCATCCGACAACATCCTAATATTACTCTGTTCTATTTGCTTTTTATAAAAAGGTATGTAAAGTTGCTCGTTGATTGTAGCGGAAATCAACTACTTTGCCTAATAAAATGGAAATATAACGAACAAAAATAAGTCGAAAATTAAGTGAGATACAATGACTAATGGCATACTTCTTTTCCATGCATAAAGGAATCCCCAAAATAGACCGGCAATTAAAGCAGCAAGGACGAGAATCCAGTGAGAAGAGTAAAAGTGCACGGAAGCATATAAAATGGTTGATAAGATAATACCTACCGGTGCATTTAAATATTTTAATACCCTTTTTTGTACAAACCCACGCCAAAATATTTCTTCACCCGGGATAATAATTAGGATGAGAACGATGTAATGCCATAATTGTGAAGGTGAAAATCTTCCATACAGCTTAGAGATTTCTTTTGCAAAAGGAAGATTTAACATTTCTATAACACTATGTCCAATCCAAAAAACGCCGAAAAGAATAATTCCTGAGATGACACCATAGGTGATATAAGTTAAAAAAGGTGCCTCATCATCTAACTCTTCATTTAAAATGGTATAGCTAATTAGAAATAAAAGAGTTGCAGAAAAGATATACCAAAATACTGCTTTATCCTGAAAAGTAAAAAACATTAAAATATGTGCAATAATTAATCCGATAATTAGTCGAACATCGGATGTAAGATTTCTCAAGCGTACAAACCCCTTTCTCAAAAACACAATAACATTATAGCCAAATGATTTAAAATTCTTCCAAGCAAAACTTATTTTAACAAAAATCATCTATATATTGTAGGAAAAGACATCATTTTTTTCTTTTTTCGATAAAAAATGAGAAATGGTTCATTCTAAATGATAGGAAGGAGGGGATAGAATGACGAAATCTAAACGAGAGCAAGAACGAGTATGGACAGTTAGAAAGCAAGACCAAAACCCACATGGAAAAGTAAAATCACTTAAAGAGCTTTCCAAAGAGAGAGACTAGATAAATTTCGAAATAAAAAAGCAGCGTTCAGCTGCTTTTTCTTAGAAAATATGTGTTTGTAGACGTTTTCAAAATAGAGCCCTTAAAATGAAGAGTCTTTTATAATTCGATAGTTTTTATGATTTACGACAGTTCTTTGTTCTAGATCAAGGTCTCGGTAGTTCATCATATAGGATAAATCTACAATAACAGAGTTTTCATTTACTTTTTCGACAATCCCTTGTAATCCTTCACGAAATTCAATAATGTTGCCAACCTCTGCTCTTTTCAAAAGCCTCTCTCCTTTTTTATTTTGTCAAGCTCCGGCGACCAGTGCTAAAGGTATTAAGCCAATCCGCCTCCGCTTTTCTAGATTATAAATTACAGTTTGCACTAATTTTAATCTTTCGTAAAGAATTATCTTCCTTTTTAATGAATTTTTCTGGAAATTATTAAACAAACTGTTACAATTTCCTGCTGAAACGACAATAATAGACAATAATCATGGCTATTCAACTTTATTTCTATTAAAATTAGGCTAAAATTATGGAGAGGGTGAGAGTCAATGGACGAAGAAGCTATTAAAGATATATTCAATAAACTGGCAAGTAGGGAAATGACTGAATATCATGTTAAAAAAGCTGATTTTATTCAATTTCGAAATATCCTAGTAGAGAGAGAAGATTTTAAACACTTTCGTGGAATTGCAGGACGCGGAGGCGATGTTGTTTATCGATACATGGAAGTTCCAAGAAGTTGATGAACGTAGGATACCGTAATGATAAATTTCTGAGGCATTGCATTACGTTATTTAATCACCAATGAAAAAGGGGCTGTCCGAAACGAAGAGCCTGGCACACTTCCGACACGGTTTATAGATGAGAATTCGAGAAAACGCATCTATATATTGTGTTGCAAGGAGGGAGCCAGTCACTTATCGGAAAGCCCCTTTATTTCATATTTCTTTTTGCTTCTAGGTAAATTCTTTTAGAGTAATCCTTTAAAGTCTCAATTATTTCTTGTTTCGTACTATCATTGGCCAACCCATTAAATCCATAAGTAAAATCAGAGCCATTTGTTTTTTTCCAAACGGGTTCTCCTAATATGTGAAGATATCTATTTTCTAAATTAAAAGTAATTTCTAAAAGATACTTATTTTCAGGTACGGCTAAGTTTAATGGTGAAATAAATTTTAAACCGTTAGGACTTACGTCTATAATATCGATTGGGCTTGAAATTGAATCCACATTTGCTCCATTTTCTTTAATCACTTTAATTGAGCCTTGAAGTGGTTTTTGAAATTGAAAGCGGAACGCTTCCTCACGTTTGTATCTCAAGACAATTCTCCTTTATTAAAATAAATAAATGAAGCTGACGACATTTACATAACATGGTTGGGAGAAGATGCTCATGATTGTTTTGTGAAATAATTTTTCCATTAATAAGCATTTTACTATATATTTATTATAATAGAAAAAAATTGAAATTCAATTAATTTGAGGAGGCAATATGAAAAATCTGGAGAAACTTCAAACGGAAATAAGAAAAGTTATCGTTGGTAAAGAAAAAGAGGTAGAACTATTTGTTATTTCGCTATTGTTTAACGGTCATATTTTATTAGAAAGTGTTCCAGGTACGGGTAAGACGCTACTTGCAAAAACATTTGCTAAAGCGATGAATGGAAAGTTTTCACGAATTCAATTTACCCCAGATGTCCTTCCAAGTGATGTAACTGGTATTCAATTTTTTAATCCGAAGAAACAAGATTTCGAATTTCGACCTGGTCCAATAATGGCGAATATAGTTTTAGCTGATGAAATTAACCGAGCAACTCCAAGGACCCAATCAAGTTTGCTTGAAGTAATGGAAGAGCGTCAAGTAACGATTGATGGTCATACGATTCCCTTACAAGATCCTTTTATGGTAATTGCCACACAGAACCCCGTAGATTCTCAGCAGGGTACATTTCCTCTTCCAATTGCACAAATGGATCGCTTTTTTATGAAACTGACATTAGATTATCCGAGCATGCTGGAAGAAAGGGAAATCATCCGTCTATCAAGAGAAGCGGAGGAGGTTCATGAAGGAGAAGTCGCTTTATCACTAATGGAGTTTGAGCATATGAGAAAATCGATAAAAGCAATCAAGCTAAATGAGGATGTTGAAACTTATTTACTAAATATTACTCGAAAAACACGTGAACATCCATCCATTGAACTTGGTATAAGCCCACGCGGGTCGCTTGCATTAATGAGAGCTTCACAGGGAAA
>JAEWIG010000107.1 GCA_023387295.1 Bacillota bacterium
TTCCCGGTAATTCATATTGTATTTATACAAATATGAATTACTTCGTTAGGACGGATGAAAATGAAAGCAATTATTTTTGTCGGCTGCAATAAATTTGGCACTAGTTACGAAGCACTGATAACAGCAAAAAAAATGGGCTACTGTACTATTTTGCTAACAGATAAGAAGAGCCACGATTTCCCTGAAGCAGACAATATTATTTATATGCAGGATTTACATGAACTAAAAACATGCATAGATGTAATAAAAAAATTACAGGAAGAAGGGTTCGACATTTGTGCCTGCCTCAGTTTAATTGACCCCTTTGTTTCCCATGCAGCCAATCTTGCTCAACACTTCAACATAAACGAAATATCTCATGATTCACTCTATATAATGGAAAATAAAATTCGATTGAGGGATACATTAAAAACTCTTGGTTCTTCTCCTTTTCACACAACTTTTCATAATGACACCCCCATGGACCCATTTATTAATAAAAACAAAGCAATCCTCCCATTAATCATAAAACCACCAACAACAAACGGTTCAAAGGATGTTTTTCTCGTTGATTCTGAAGAGAAATTAAGATCCGCCCTTCATTTTGTGCAAAAAAAGCATCCAAATCATCCAGTATTAGTGGAACAATATTTATTAGGTCCACAATATTTAATTGAAATCATCGTAATCAAAAAAAAATTATTTATTATTGGAATCATAGCTCAGGACTTTTCTGACGATAGCGGTTTTATCATAACTGGCTATCAATCCCCCGCAATGCTAACTGAAGAGGAGACTGCTTCACTCACTATCGTTATTCAAGAAATTATTGAAAAGCTCGGCATATCGACTGTTTCTTGTCATTTGGAAATGCGCCTTGTGAACGGTGAATGGAAGCTTGTCGAAATTAATCCGCGAATGTCTGGGGGAGCCATGAACAAAATCATTGAGGAAGGAACTGGGATTAATCTAATAAAAGAAATAATAAATCTCCATTTAGGTAAAGCACCATCACTACTAAAAACAAAGAATCAGCATGTATATGCGAAATATTTAACAATAAGCCGCAGAGGGAAATTGCTTAAAGTTATAGGGAAAGACAAAGCTTTGAAGCATGACGGGATAAAGTATGTTTATGTGAAACCGATCGAAGGAAAAATTTTAACTACCCCTTCTACAATGGGGCATCGCTATGCCTGTGTTGTTGCAGCTTCTCACACAGCAGAAGAAGCAAAGTCCATCGCTCTAGCAGCTGCGAAAGAAATAAAATTTTATATAGAACCTTTTTAGTTTAATAAAGGTGTATTAAATAAATGGGTGAATTGGCCAAGTCTATATTCACGTACCATTCGCACAATCTCCTCGAAAGTGAAATATTCTATATATAGAAAGATGAGGGGAGTTGATGGCTGAATTGAGTAATGAAAATAACAAGAAGCGTTGTTTGTGCGAAGCACTCATTGAATTAAAATCGTTACAGGACTTTTTAACATACAGCTCAACTAAATATTTTGGAAAGCTACTCCCTAAAATAGTAGGTACTGATACGATCCCCTTTCTTTTGTTAACCAAAGACGGATTACTTGAACTAAAAGATAACGCAGAAAACCATAACGATGAAGATGAGAGCTTCAAAACGACCTTTTTTCGGATTGAAACGATTGATGAAGAAAAGTGCTCCGTAACGTTATCACTACTTCACCCGCTAAACATGGAAGGAGAAGCATCTCTAGATCTTTGTGACGTCATTAAGCTTACTAAAACTTCCATAATTAAAGAAATCGATTTAAAGGATATATGTGCGATTCAAACATTGGACACAGAATTACTTAAAAGAAAAATCATCATCGAACCAAAATGGTGATTAGAAAAGAAAGCATCTTGCTATCATTCTGCTAACTATTAGCTAATTCACGCTAACAGTTAGCTATTATTTTGCTATCATAAGCCCACCCAATCCCTCTCCCCTTTAACTCATATAGCTAACATATAAAACCCTGAAAATTCGCTAAAACTAAACACTTGTCCGTATCAAAAGCAGACTTACTTGAATGTAATATACATAGAGTTAGAAAAGCGGAAGCGCCTTGCTCAGCGACGTATAGACTGGACTGACCTCGACTGAGATAAAGGAAACACGACGAGTGTTAACGAGTCGATGTTGACTTATCGAAGGGAGAGGGAGGGAAGTCTACTAGGCGCTAGGCGCTGAAGCTAGACATTCATCTAACTTCAAAAATATACTGCTATCTCACCAAGAACTAAAAGGAGATTGTTCAATGACATTAATAGGAATGCTACACCACCGGAAGGATCCGACAACTGTCATCAAATCATATGCTTATGCTGCCGTGGCAAAAGCTGAGGGAGTAGATTTTTTCTACTTTACACCTGGCTCAGTAAACTTCGTTAACCGTTCGATTAAAGGGCAAGTGTACGAGAATGGAAAGTGGGTAGCGAAAATCATGCCTTTTCCTGATGTTATCTATAACGCAGGAAGCCCAGAAAAGCTTGCTAAATCGAGAGGTGTTATTCAAAAGCTAAAAAAGGAAATACCATTCACAACTCACTCAATCGGAAATAAATGGAATGTAAATGAACGTCTAAAGGAAGCAGGTGATTTCTCCAATTATTTAATTCCCACTGAGGTTATAAAAGACACTGAATCCTTCTTTAAATTTGTCACTGCCTTTAAAAAAATTGTTTGTAAACCGATTGACGGAAGAAAGGGTAAAGGTATTCTTCTTATCACAAAAAAAGACGAGAGTTATGTGGTGACAAAAGACTCTACTCATACTAATTATTCAAGGCAGGAACTCGAAGGATTTATGAAAACAAAGTTTTCATCAGGGACATACATTCTTCAGCCCTATATTCAATCTGTTACCAAATCAGGACAGGTGTTTGATTTCAGGCTTCACGTTCAAAAAAATGGGGAAGGGAAATGGGTCATCACAACGATTTATCCGAGAGTTGCGCCAAAAGGCTCGATTATTCCAAATATAAATAATGGAGGATTTACCAATTACTTAGATCCATTTTTACAGCAGGAATTCAAAGAAGATGCCTTTAATATTAGAAGGACTCTCGAACACTTTTCTCTTGCATTAGCTAACCATATCGATGAGCTACAAATGATTCAATATGGTGAAATGATTGATGAGATTGGAGTTGATATTGGATTAGATGAAAATTTTAAAATCTGGATTTATGAAGTAAATTGGCGTCCAGGTTGCCCCCCTGCATTCTATCTAGAGCTAGATGTCGTCTTAAATATCATTAAATATGCTGTTTATCTAGCCAAAAACCAACCAGCCATTAAGGCAGAAATAAGAGCAGTGAAGAAAAAAAGCATGGAGACAAAGGGTGAACTACCGATAATCGCCATAACTGGAAGTGCTGGCAAAACAACCACTAAAGCCTTTGTTGCATCCATCTTAGCAAAAAAGTGGAACATCTTTGAATCAAAAGACTATTGGAATACAACGGAGCATACAAAAAAGCATGCCGCAGAGATTAACGATAAACATGAAGCCGTTATTTTAGAGTACGGAATGGCCTATCCTGGTGTCATTACAGAACATTGTAGCATTATTAAGCCCAATATGAGCATCGTTACAAATATTGGACTCGCACATGTCGGCAATTTTGACGGTGATATTCGAAAAGTGGCTCAAGCCAAATCAGAACTCATCCACGGAATGGAACAGAATGGAATTCTCGTCATTAATAAAGACGATGTTAACTCAAGACATTTAGAAACACAAAAATTCAAAGGGAAGATCATAACAGTTGGCATAACCACAAACGCTGACTACAAAGCCTATCGTATTAAATATGAAGCAGACGGGATGAGCTTTAGTATGAAGCTCCAAGGTCAGGAAATAAACCTATTCATCCCTATCTTAGGTGAGCACCATGTGTATAATGCCTTAAACGCCATTGCTATTGCCGACTACTTAGGCTTTTCTCCAATGGAAATTAAAACAGGACTCCTTTTCAAAAAACCACCTAGAAGATTAACTCTCTATCATTGTCAAAACAATATCACTTTAATTGATGACACGGTTCATTCTCACCCACAAGGGGTAAGGG
>JAEWIG010000139.1 GCA_023387295.1 Bacillota bacterium
GGGATATCGAGGAGAAGTTGGCGTTATTCTCATTAATCATGGAAAAGAAACATTTGTGGTCGAAAAAGCGATGCGCATTGCTCAAATGGTCATTCAAATGGTTCCATCTATTCAGCTGACAGAAGTAAATGAATTATCGGAATCTGTCCGCGGAGAATCTGGATTTGGTGCAAGTGGTACAAAGTAAAAGAGATTCCTTTAATTAATGTTAGTAAGCAACTAACCTGTTAGATATAAGATATGAACAGATAGGTAAACGACATTATTTGACGAAAGAACGTGATTACTTTGACAGTGATGAATAAAATTCAAGAAGTAATAAAACGAGATAAATGTGTTGTCCCATTTTATCCTGAAAAAATAATTCAGGCGATTGAAAAAGCGGAACAATCAACGGAACAAGGAATTACACCAAGATTAGCTCAAAAGGTTTTAGAAGGTGTGATGGAACAAATTCAACAAACTCGAATTTCAGTAGAAGAAATTCAAGACTTAATAGAAACCGAGCTTATGAAGAGTGAGAGAACAGATGTAGCAAAAGCTTATATTCTGTATCGTGAAGAAAGAACGAAAGCGAGAAATGGAAAATCATTTGAAACGATTGCCTCTATTATTAGAGCTGAATCAAATGATATTACAAAAGAAAATGCCAATATGAGTGCTGAGACACCTTCTGGTATGATGATGAAATTTGCAAGCGAAACGACAAAGTTTTATACAGTAGCAGAGTTGCTTAAACCAGAACATCATTTCTTGCATCGTACAGGAGCGATCCATATTCATGATTTGGATTATTATCCCACTCGTAGTTTGACATGCGTACAACATCCGCTTGATAAAATGCTCGAAAATGGAATGGAGGTTAATCATGCTGCGCTGCGTCGTCCGAATGGGATTCATGGTGCTGCAATAATGGCGTGTATTTCTCTTGAGTCTGCGCAAAATGAAATGCACGGTGGACAAGCCATTCCAGCATTTGATTTCTACATGGCTCCATTTGTTAAAGTAACGTATGAAAAAGAACTAAAGAAGGCTTGCGAATTTTCGGAAATTGATTTTGATAAATTAATCGCTATCCCCATTTCTAATTATAAAGAAAAAGACTTGGCTGGCTTGACTGGAGACGAAAGAGTTATTCAATACGCTCTAAATCGCACAATTAATCATGTATATCAAGCGATGGAAGGGTTTATCCATAATATGAACAGTATTCATTCGCGTGGTGGGAACCAAGTCGTTTTCTCTTCCATTAATTATGGGACAGATACATCTCCAGAGGGACGATGTGTGATGGAACAACTTCTCCTTTCAACAGAACGAGGCGTTGGCAATGGGCAAACAGCTATTTTTCCAATTCAAATTTTTAAAGTAAAAGACGGTGTCAACTTAAAAAAGGGCGATCCAAATTATGATTTATTCCAATTAGCATGTCGTGTAACGGCAAAGCGATTCTTTCCAAACTTTATCAACCTAGATGCACCATTTAATCAGCATGAGAAATGGTCTGCAGATGATCCAACACGATATCAGCATGAAGTAGCGACAATGGGCTGTCGTACTCGAGTTTTTGAAAATATTCATGGAGAAAAGACATCCATCGGTCGAGGGAACGCTTCTTTTACTTCTATCAATCTAGTACGAATCGCTTTAGAGACAATGGAAGAAGTAGAAAAAGAAGGATTTTCTGAAGAAGAGAAATGGGCTCGTTTCTATGAAAAACTTGAGTATTTAGTAGAAGAAGTTGGAGAACAACTAAAAACACGCTATGATTTCCAAAAACAAGCTTTAGCTAAACAATTCCCAACGGTTATGAAATATTTATGGCGTGGTGGAAGTGAATTAAAACCAGAAGATTCTATTGAAGAAGTGATCAATCAATCTACTTTAGGTGTTGGCTTTATTGGATTAGCAGAATGTTTACTTGCATTAATGGGGAAACACCACGGTGAATCAGATGAAGCACAATCAAAAGGAATAGATATCGTAACATTTATGCGAGATAAATGTACGGAATTAAAAGAACGTTATCAACTAAACTATAGCTTACTTGCTACACCAGCTGAATCGTTGTGTAAAAGGTTCCCAAAACTTGATAGAGAACGTTTTGGTGAAGTTGCAGGAATAAATTCTCGAGAATACTATACGAATTCAAACCACGTCCCAGTTTGGCATCATCTGTCTTCTGTTAAGAAAATGACTATTGAAGCTCCGTACCATGCCTTAACATTAGCTGGACATATTGCTTATATCGAATTAGATGGTAAAGCCTCTGAAAACTGGCAGGCAATAGAAAAAATGGTGCTCATGGCACATCAATTAGATATTGGCTATTTCAGCTTAAATCATACGATTTGTCGTTGCATAGATTGCGGACATGAAACAAGCGATGCCAATGCAACAACATGTGAAAACTGTGATAGCGATCACCTGGACGTTATCCAACGTATTACAGGTTACCTAGTTGGAACTACGGCCAAGTGGAATGAAGGAAAAAAAGCGGAATTACAAGATAGAGTCATTCATTCATAAAAGGCAGGGGAATAACATTGAAAATCGGAGGCTTCTATGCTGATTCTATCTCGAATGGTGAAGGGTGGCGAGCTGTTCTTTTCGTATCAGGATGTCCCCATCACTGTTTAGGTTGCCATAACCCAGAATCCTGGGATAAAGACTATGGAGAACCTTTTATCGAAGATGATATATACAATCAAATTATGGAGAATCCTTTTTTAGATGGATTAACACTATCTGGTGGAGAACCTTTTCTTTATTGCCGAGAGCTATTTCCGTTAGTGACACGGGTAAAAGCAAAGGGATTAAATATTTGGTCTTATACAGGTTTTACATTTGAAGAACTTTTACGATGGGCTGAAAGGAATTCTGATGTAGAAGCATTTCTGCAGGAAGTGGACGTATTAGTGGACGGAAAGTTTGTTTTCGAGGAGATGGAACCGAAGAAAGTTTTCCGTGGAAGCAGTAATCAGCGTATTATTGATGTACAGGCTTCATTGAAGAAACAAGAGGTTGTATTATATATAGTTTAAGTAGGAAAGAGCATGTTTTGAACAATATAATTCAAAACATGCTCTTTCTATTCGTTCGGTTATTACTTTTTCTTCTCTTGTATGAGGTATTCTAGCTGCTCTCATCATTTATCTATAAACGGATATTTCGAATTAAATGGAATAAATGAATAATAAATAAATATATATATATCAACCTTTACGGTATCTTTTTATGGGTAATTCCCCTCAAAATTTAATAAAGTATTTTGGTTATCAGCTTTTAAAAGGAATCAGGTGAAAATCCTGAACGGACCGGCCACTGTAATTGGGAGTGTATCCTATTTTGCCACTGGTTTAACGACCAGGGAGGCGGGATACATATAAAACCCATAAGTCAGGAACTTGCCAAAATACTAAAGATTGCACCTTCCAGGACTAAGGTATGCGCATATAAATTCTATTTTGATTGAATTTATTCGTACATACTAAGTTCTTAGCGCTCTTTTGAGGCGAGAACTTTTTTTTATGGATGAAAAAACAGAGAGGAAGTGAATAAGGAATTTTCAATTTTTGTCCAATGAGGAGGATAAAAAGTGGAGTTAAAGAAGGAATTATTTAAACGAATATCACCAATATTCCTGGCTTGTATGTTATTGTTATCCATTTTCCCACAGAAATCCTTTGCAAAAACAGCCTATGATCCGAAAGAGGACTTTAAGCAATTACAGCTGCGCTTTTGGGATGATCAGCAACCGGATGTTGGATTTTATATTAATGCCTCATCACGATATATTCTAGAAACTGTCACCTCACCAAAGATGGGATCCACATTTGGAGAGTGGTCGGTAATGGGTTTGTTGAGAGGAATGCATACTGGCTATGATTATATGAATTATATACCTAGTGATTACTTTGATAAATATGTAAAAGGGATAGAAGGATATGTAAGAGGCAAAAATGGAGACCTTGACCGTAGTAAATCAACAGAATGGTCTAGACTTATTCTACCTTTGTCAGCATTAGGATATGATATTACGAAAGTTGCAGATCAACCAGGGGGATATGTTAAAACCTATTCAAAAGATAATATTAGCATAATTAATGCTCGGAAAATTGAAGATAATCATCTTGTGAAAATTGATGAAGTAGTAAAGATTTACAACAGTGATAGAAAATATATTGATATTCCAGCAGGGATGTATACGGCAGATGAGACTGCTAATACGCTTACAGATGAAAGTGGTACTGTCTATCAATTAAATACAGACCAATTTATGAAGATTGAAAAGGGCTATGATTTCATCGAAAAACTGTCGAAATCATTTAAGTTTTCCTATAGACAAGGCATTAATGGACCTATTTGGCAAACGATTGCGATGAACACTGGTGGCTATAAGTTTTATGAGGATGCAAGTAATGAAGACGTAAACACATTTGGAAAAATGATTGGTTTTGTTTTAAGTAAAGAAATTACGCAAGCAGATGGAATGATTGGTGGTTGGGCACTAACGGGGAAAATACCGGATCCTGATATTACAGCTATGGCACTACAATCTTTAGCTCCATATTATTTAGATAAATCAAAATTTGAAGCTGAAAAAGTCGTTTTTGATACAAAAAAATACACATACGAAGAATTTGCACAGGCAGTTGAACGAGCCATTTATGTACTTTCTTTAATTCAAAAGCCGAATGGCGGATATGATAGTTTGGGAAGTATTAACTCTGAAAGTATTGTTCAAGTAATTGTAGCACTAACAGAATTAGGTATAGATCCTTTACAAGAAAATATCCAATTAAAGCATATAGATAAAACGACTGATTTTGTTACAGAGGGTAAAGAACATGAAGGTGTTTTAACGAATAATATGATTGATGCTCTTCTTACTTTTTGGGCAATAGGTAGTGGATCTTCTCCAGAAGTAGGTGGATTTAAACACGTTACAGCAGGATATGATGGTGGTGGGGGCTCTGGAACAGGTGTAGATGCCATGGCAACCGATCAAGCTCTTTATGGTCTCATTGCTTATGAGCGTTTCAAAAAAGGCGAAAAGCGTTTATATGATATGACCGATATGACCGGTGGTCAATATAGGCATATGAAGGCTAAAACGTTTACGGTTAAGTATGAACATAACTTAGTAGAGGGCGAGAAAACAGACTCATATTCTCCTTATGCAACGATTAC
>JAEWIG010000161.1 GCA_023387295.1 Bacillota bacterium
TTAAATATTTTAGAACGAGTACTGCAAGTTGATGTAACAGAAGCAGGGCGAATTCTCGAATATTCGCATGATGAAATATTATCAAAGGGTGCTGTATCGGTGCAATCCACAGAATAACGAGGTGGAACACGTGGATAAAAAAGAAATCTTTGACTCAGTAAGTAATATGGAAACGCAAATTGGACATTTATATAAGCAGCTTGGTGAGTTAAAGCAGCATTTGGCGGAATTTCTCGAAGAAAACAACTCTTTAAAGCTGGAAAATGAACATTTAAGGCGTCGATTAGAGATAATGACAGAAAATGATACAATGAGAGATAATCAAGACAAAACAACAGAGTCCGTAGAATTATCCGATAATAAAGGAATGGATATTGGGGAAGGCTATGATAACCTTGCTAGGCTCTATCAAGAGGGTTTTCATATTTGTAATCTCCATTTTGGGAGCCCACGAAAAGAAGGCGATTGTCTTTTTTGCTTATCATTCCTTAATAAGAAATAAAAGATCGGCCTTCCTTGATAAAGGAGGGCCATTTTAAATAGATACAGGTGCATAATTAATTGGATTAGTGGAGGATTTGGAATGGATTTATTAAAGGGAGATGAACGTCTAGATTACTTGCTCGCAGAAGAATTACGAATTATTCAAAGTCCTTCTGTCTTTTCGTTTTCACTTGATGCGGTTTTATTAGCAAGATTTGTATATGTTCCTATTCAAAAAGGAAATTTAATCGATCTGTGCAGTGGTAATGGTGTGATTCCTCTATTTTTAAGTACTAGAACAAAAGGGACGATAACGGGAGTTGAAATTCAGGAACGCCTTTTTGATATGGCAGAAAGAAGTGTTAAGTATAATAATTTAGAAAATCGAATTTCTATGATTCTTGGGGACATTAAAGAGATGCCGAGGATTTTAGGTTTCGGGAAATATGATGTAGTTACATGCAACCCTCCTTATTTTCCAACTCCATCATCTGAAGAAATAAATGAAAACGAACATTTAGCGATAGCACGCCATGAAATTCTTTGTACGTTAGAAGATGCAATAAAGGCTTCCAGTGATTTAGTGCGTCAAGGAGGCAAGGTTGCCTTTGTTCATCGACCTAGTAGATTTCTTGATATTGTTACGTTAATGCGAAAATATAAGCTTGAACCAAAAAAAGTTCAATTTGTTTATCCGAAGCAAGGAAAGGAAGCGAATACTCTTCTAATTGAGGCAACGAAAAATGGTAATCCTGATATAAAGATTTTACCGCCATTATTTGTTTATAATGATAAGAATGAGTATACTGCAGAAATGAAGGGAATTTTGTATGGAGAATAATCATTACTTCTATGTACTTCACTGCAAAGATGATAGCCTTTATGCAGGATATACGAATAATCTTGAACGCCGTATAAAAATGCATAATGAAGGAAAAGGCGCTAAATATACGAGAGGCCGAGGACCGGTTGAGCTTATTTTTTCAAAGCCGTTTCATAATAAAAGTGAAGCTTTGAAGGCTGAGTATGAATTTAAGCAATGGTCAAGGGCAAAAAAGGAAGAATTTCTAGTGAATGAGACAGGTGGTACTTATGTGGCAACAAAAAAGTTTTCATAATGAGGCAAATAAGGGAATATTGTATTTAGTTCCAACTCCAATTGGAAATCTTGAGGATATGAGTTTTCGAGCAATTAGAATAATGAAGGAAGCAGATTATATTGCTGCCGAGGATACAAGAAATACTAAAAAACTTTGCAATTATTTCGAAATAGAAACACCAATTATTAGTTACCATGAGCATAATAAAGAAGAAAGTGGGAAAAAGCTTCTTGAAAAACTGAAAAATGGTGAAAAGATTGCGCTTGTTAGTGATGCAGGGATGCCCACCATTTCTGATCCTGGCTATGAGTTAGTAAGTGCGGCTACCGCTGAACAATTAACAGTTGTGCCGCTACCAGGAGCAAACGCTGCTTTAACAGCTCTCATTGCATCAGGCATTAGCACACAGCCATTTTATTTTTTTGGTTTTTTAAATCGGCAGAAGGAGACAAAAAGACAGGAGCTTGAACAGCTTTCGAGAATTTCTTCTACAATTATTTTATATGAAGCTCCACATCGCCTGAAAGAAACTCTTACACTAATCCTCGAGCAGATGGGTGACAGAAGAATTGTGCTTTGCCGTGAGTTAACGAAGAAATTTGAAGAGTTTATTCGTGGAACAGTGAGTGAAGTGCTTGACTGGGCAGTAACGGATGAGATTAGAGGCGAGTTTTGTCTCATCATTGAAGGTTCCTCCAATGTCAGCCAAGAGGAGGAAACTACGTGGTGGGAGCATTTAGCTATTTCTGAGCATGTTCATCATTATATGTCTGAAAAAGGGATGACAAGCAAGGAAGCGATAAAGCAAACGGCAAGTGATAGGGAAATAGGGAAAAGAGAAGTCTATCATGCCTTTCATATTGAAGATTAAATCCTTACGATGCTCTATGTAGATAAAAAAATGCTTCCCAAGTTTTGAGAAGCATTTTTTATGTAAACCGATGAAATTGTCATCGAGTTTTGTAATATAAATTATGCAAGTTGAAATTTGTTTTGAATTTCTTTTACTAATTGTTCTGCACCTTCACGGCTTACAATAATTTTTCCGCTTGCCAATGTTAAGTTTTCGTCAGAAACTTCACCAGTTACTTGGCATGTCATGTTCGGCTTATATTTTTTAAGGATGATGCGTTCATCATCAACGTAGATTTCAAGTGCATCCTTCTCAGCAATATCCAATGTACGTCTTAATTCAATCGGAATTACTACGCGTCCTAGTTCATCAACTTTACGTACAATACCTGTAGATTTCATATAAAAATTTCTCCTCTCAAATCTTTAAATATATTTTTCTATGTGTTCTTTCGTCAATATTCGACAAAATTCCTTAACAATTACATAATACCAACCTTTCCCAGATAAGTCAATTATATTATCTTGATTGTAAGTGGTAAATTTTTACTAATGAAAGTGCTTGGTATATAAGGGTTTTGGCAATATTATATAGGAAAAATTAAAAATATAAAACAATTAATTAGTATTCACAAGGCAAATGGGAGAAAAAGGAATACAGCATTTTTCGACAAAATCCAACGTTTGTCGAAAACCTTCTAGATATGAAGAGTGAGTAATATTGATCTTGTTGCACAAATACTGATTTTTAGGTATATTTTGATGGTAGAAGAGGAAAAAATGACGAATGTAGCACCTTCCATAATACACACGTTTTAATGGTAAGAGACCTCGACCATAATTGGTCGGTTTTTTTAAAAAGATAAGAAATGTGAGGCTCATCTAGCGCTTTTCTTATAAGGAGGAGGAATATTTCATGGAGGAACAAACAAAAACCTTTTATTTAACAACGCCAATTTATTATCCGAGTGGAAATTTACATATTGGCCATGCATATACGACGGTTGCAGGTGATGCAATGGCACGTTATAAACGCATGCGTGGCTATGATGTCATGTATTTGACAGGAACAGATGAACACGGTCAAAAGATTCAAGAAAAAGCAGAAGAAAAAGGTATCACTCCTCAAGCGTATGTGGATGAAATCGTTTCAGGAATTCAAGATTTATGGAAAAAGCTTGATATTTCCTATGATGACTTTATTCGAACAACGGAAGAGAGACATAAAGATGTTGTCCAAAAAATCTTTGCTCAATTAGTGGAGCAGGGCGATATTTATCTTGGTGAATATGAAGGCTGGTATTGTACACCATGTGAATCATATTTTACAGAGCGGCAGCTAGAGAATGGGAACTGTCCAGATTGCGGCAGATCCGTTAACAAAGTAAAGGAAGAGTCTTATTTCTTCAAGGTTAGTAAATACGCTGATAGATTGCTTCAATATTATGAAGAAAATCCTTCGTTTATTCAGCCAGAATCACGTAAAAATGAAATGATTAATAACTTTATTAAGCCTGGGTTAGAAGATCTTGCTGTTTCAAGAACAACGTTTGATTGGGGAATTAAAGTCCCTGGCAATCCGAAGCATGTTATATATGTTTGGATCGATGCATTAACAAACTATATTACAGCTCTTGGGTATGGAACAGAAAATCAATCCAAGTACGAAAAGTATTGGCCTGCTAATGTTCATTTAGTTGGAAAGGAAATTGTTCGTTTCCATACGATTTACTGGCCAATTATGTTAATGGCTTTAAATCTGCCACTTCCGAAAAAAGTATTCGCACATGGCTGGTTATTAATGAAAGATGGAAAAATGTCGAAGTCAAAAGGAAATGTCGTTGATCCTATTACATTAATCGACCGATATGGCTTAGATGCATTACGTTATTATTTATTACGCGAAGTACCTTTCGGATCAGATGGCGTGTTCACACCAGAAGGGTTTGTCGAGAGAATTAATTTTGACCTTGCGAATGATTTAGGAAATTTATTAAATCGTACGTTAGCCATGGTTGATAAATATTTCGAAGGCGTTATCCCGACTTATAACGGTTCAACTGGTGAATTTGACCAACAATTGCTTGAATTAAATAAAGAAACGGTTTTGAAATATGAAGAAGCAATGGAAAATATGGAATTCTCTGTTGCCTTGACATCCATTTGGCAATTAGTAAGCAGAACAAATAAATATATTGATGAAACACAGCCATGGGCTTTAGCAAAAGATGAAGCAAAAATGGATGAACTCGGAAATGTCATGGCTCATCTTGCAGAATCATTAAGAAGAATTGCGATTCTATTAAAACCGTTTTTAACGAAAGCTCCAAAGGAAATCTTTACACAATTAAATATAGATAAAGATGACTTAACTTCATGGGAAAGCTTATCAGATTTCGGCATTATTCCTGAAGGCACAAAAATAGTTAAAGGCAATCCAATCTTCCCACGACTCGATTTAAATGAAGAGGTAGAGTTTATTAAAATGAAAATGCAAGGCTCTGCACCACAAAAAGAAGAGCCAAAGCAAGAAGAAGTGAAGCCTGATAGTGAGGAAATCACAATTGATGATTTCATGAAGGTAGATTTGCGTGTTGCTCAAGTTATTCATGCGGAACCTGTGAAAAAGGCAGATAAGCTGCTTAAGCTACAATTGGACCTTGGTTATGAGAAACGCCAAGTTGTTTCTGGTATTGCGCAGTATTACAAGCCAGAGGAGCTAATCGGAAGAAAAGTTGTCTGTGTAACGAATTTAAAACCTGTTAAGCTTCGTGGAGAGCTATCTCAAGGAATGATTCTTGCAGGAAGTAAGGATGGCTCACTTTCTTTAGCAACAATAGCTGAATCTCTACCATTAGGAGCGAGAGTCAAATAATTAATCCGTTTTAGGATGAAAAAATTGGATAACATAGAAATGTTTCACGTGTAACAAATACCGTCATACATTTCTATGTTTTTTCTTTTATAAAATAATAATTAAGGATTCAATAATAAACTAAAAAACTGAAAAAATAAGGATATAAGTGCTATAAAGTCGTTGTTTATCAGCTAATTAATATTTCGTTGGAACAGAGTTATGAAATAATTTTTTATATGGAAATAACTAATGTTATTTTAGAATATTATTGAAATGAAAGTATTAAAAACACAAATGACTTGCCATCTGAAACAGAATTAGCGATATTCTCGTTTACTAGCCCAAAATTCCGACTTTGCAGTTAATAGTAATAGATGTCATCTAAAATTTAGAATTGTAACAAAGAAATAATATTGGGATAAAAAGGGGTTTTATTATGTTTTTCGACACACACGCACATTTAAATGCGGATCAATATAACGAAGATCTACAAGAGGTCATCGATAGAGCTCAAG
>JAEWIG010000184.1 GCA_023387295.1 Bacillota bacterium
CTCTATCAGAGGGCGAAGGAAAAGTCATATCTAAAAAAAATGTTTTAATAGACTCTTCCTGTTGGAAATAGCTCTTGACATATTTACATTGAGCCTCTACCAATTTCTTATCAACTCTAACCTCATTTTTACTACCTACCCATTTTACTTTTCTATATCTTCCATCAACTATAGGTAATGGCCATTGATTTTTATCACCAAAGTCAATATAATTCTTTCCATTTGCTATATAAGTAAAATTACCACTAAACAAATAATCTTCATTACTATTTATAATTTTCCTTCTGTCGATTACAGCTATTGGTTTCCTAAAAATAGATGTGTTAAACTGCCCCATTTGAGGTATTGAAAATTCGCAGGCACAGGTTTTAAAATTTTTAGTCGTCGATATCCAACAGTCTTTATATTTGGGGTTTGATGCACTTGCTATATGTGAACCTGCCTTTTGTAGACATTCTTCATTATTGATGGCTTCTTTTGTAGCAAGTATACCTTTACCATTTTTAATATTCATACAATCTGAAAAATCATTTATTGCTCTAAATAAAAGCATAGTTATTCTCCTTATTAAACTAGACAAAATTAATTCCAAATATACTCGTACAAGTCTTCGAGTACCTAAAGTTTCTCTTCACTTGTTTTCATGGTTTAGATTTAATTGCTTTTTCTTTCATAGTTTTCATTAATTAAATACTTGAAATTTGCTTAATGTAGTCTAAGCTTTTTGTATTTAAAATTATGAGCATTTTAAATACTTCTGCAGTTATAAATACAACCTATTTCTCCTGTGGCTAATTTAACGTATGCATTCCATTTTCTTAATCTCTAATCAAACTTCCAGCCTTCTTATTTTCTAATACTAAATACTCGTAATTAACACTATCAGGATGTTTAATGAATTCTTTTATTCTCATTTACACCCTCCTTCATCTAAATATTCTTAATTTTAACACAAAATAACAGTAACTTCTACAAAAAAACAGTCGGATTCACTCCGACTGCCAAACTTAATTATATTCTGCATAAGCACCTATCTGAATCTGCAGTGCCACTGTTATTTGCCGCATCACCATATCATCGTCTATTTCTCCTATCTTCTCAAGAAGAAAACTTTTATCTAATGTCTCTACTTGCTCCGCCAAAGCCATACTTGATCTATCCAAGCCTGTTATTACTCTACTTGGGATTTGCACATGGGTTGGAAGATATCGTTTCTTCCATGTTCTTGCTGTAAGTGGTATTACTGTAACTACAGGAGAATTTCTATTTGCTTTATTATTACTTACAACTACTGCAGGACGAACCCCACTCTGCTTATAAGAATTGTAGTTCTTTCCAAAATCCACATAATATATATCACCACGTTTACACATTCTCATCTCCTCCTAACTTAAAATATAAGCTTCTGTCTGCTTATCACGAAGCTCATATCTTGCATTTAACTCCTTCACAGCTGCTTTGCGATACTTTCCTATCATGGCATGACTAACATTGTACTTTTTCATCATGGATTCCCAAGTAAGTTCACCCTTCAATAAATCCATCATTACCTCTGATAAAACACCATCAAGTAGTAATACACTATGTTCAAAAAAAGTAATTTCATCGCTGATGATCCTATAACGATTGAAAAGAAAATCATACCAGTCATTATTCTCTCGTTCAGCAATATGTTTATAATTCAAAGCTATCTTAGCAGTCTTATCAGAAACACCACTCTTCTGTATTTTTTCATCACCCACCGGATGGGAAAAACACATTGTTTCAATTAGTTCCTCTTCATTAATTCCTTCAAATTGTCTTAGCTGAAATTCAAGAACAGAAAGTTCTCTCTTCATGTTCTGATATTCTTTAAACATTGTTTCTGCTCTCATGGAATCAACCTCCAATCCTTGCTCGAACTGCATTTATAAGTGCTGCCTGACCCACATATTTTCTTTCTAAAGCATTCATTACATCTTCATCTACAGTTCCCATAGTAATAATATGTTGTATTACCACCGTATTTTTTTGTCCTTGTCTATACAATCTTGCATTCATTTGCTGATATAGTTCTAAAGACCAGGTGAGCCCAAACCATACAATCGTTGAACCACCGTCTTGTAAATTCAGTCCATGTCCTGCAGATGCCGGATGGATTAATCCCACAGGGATTTTCCCCTCATTCCAATCTTCGATATCTTTTGCAGTATCGATATTTCTAACATCAAATCTGTCCTTAATTCTATCTCTATCATGCTTAAACCAATATGCTACTAAAAGTGGTTTCCCATTTGCAGCTTCTATCAAATCTTCTAAAGCATTCAACTTTCTATCGTGGATGTGGATTACTTTTTTGTTCTCATCATAAACCGCTCCATTTGCCATTTGTAATAATTTATTAGTAAGTGCTGCAGCATTGACTGCATCTAATTCTTCCTCTCCAATCTGAATGACCATATCTTTTTCAAGCTGACTATAAAAATCCATTTCTTTTTGATCCATTATAACTTCAACACGATTACTAAAATACTCCGGCATTTCTAAGTAATCAACCGCTTTCATAGAGATACAAATATCACCAATTAGTTCATAGATTTTTTCTTCCGCTCCTACCTTGGGTTTATAAGAAAAGATAACATCACAGTTTCGCTTATCTGGAAGAAAAAACTGTTCTCTGTACCCACCAATAAATCTTCCTAGTCTTTCACCCATATCAAGTAAGTTCATTTGTGGCCAAAGATCTAATAAGCCATTTGGAGTGGGAGTACCTGTTAACCCAATGATCCTTTTTACCATAGGCCTTATTTTTTTCAAAGCCTTAAACCTTTGAGCCTTATTTGATTTGAAAGAAGAGAGTTCATCGATAACAACGGTATCAAAATCCCACTTATAATTATCTACTAGCCACACCACATTTTCTCTATTGATAATATAAATATTCGCTTTACACCTAAGAGCATCCTCACGTTGTTTCTTTGTACCAAGAACCTTTGCAATTTTTAATCCAAAGAGGTGCTCCCATTTTTCAAACTCTCTACTCCATGTATCCTCCGCTACTCGTTTTGGTGCAATCACTAGCACCTTACCTATAGAAAAATAATCAAGTGCTAAAAGCCATATAGCTGTTAACGTTATAACCGTCTTGCCTAATCCCATATCGAGCATTAAAGCACAGATAGGATGTGTTACTATAAACTCAGAAGCATAAGACTGATAATTATGTGGATTGTATTTCATGAAGAACCCCTCCAATCATTTCTAAGTTATCTATGCAATAGACACGAAAGCCTAATTTCTCTAGTGTCTGTTTTCTTTTTAGTTGCAGTGGTCGCATCTTCTTTTCAGGTGCCTTGATCTCAGCAAACGCAATATTACCTATTGGCAAAATGATGATTCTATCTGGCACACCATTCAAACCAGGAGACACGAATTTAACCGCAAGACCTCCCATCTTTTTTACCTCACGTACAACCGCCTGTTCAATCTGCTTTTCTGTCACCATTTTTTTTACCTCCGTTTCCCAATATCCTCTCTACGCGCGTATAGGTGCAATACGCACTTTACACATATAAAACACCCTATTATATATATATTCATAAATATAAGTTAGTATAGGCAACATAAGCAACTAACCACCCTACACCCCTTACGTTTAGTATATTTACACTAATTGCCCAAACCACTTTTTTACGGCTACCACATCGGCAAGTGCAACTATTCCAAACAGCAACTTATTGCCGATGGTTTCCGTAAATTTTGCCCTAGTTTTCTTCTCTAACATATCCCTTTACTACCCCATAAATTGAAAACCGCATCTTACCCTCCGGACGTGTCCACCCTTCAATATTACTCATAATGGCTGCTATGTCACTAGCATCTTGACGTTTCAAATTACCTCTTTCCTTACCAAAACACTCACACCATATTTCCATATTGCAGACTCTATTTCTCTTATTTACACCAACATGATGTCCTCCATCAAATTCAGAGCCGTTAATAAAATTGCGTCTTTCATAAAGGCTCATGCTATCCCAATTAACTGGTAGTAACATATCCAAGTAATCTCTTATTGTCCCTTCCCTCTCGTCTTGTTCCATAGCCTCTCGTTGTTCATGAACCGCCATCTCCTCTAATTCTTTAGGAAGGTGTATTTGCTCTCCTTCGTTATAATAATAAAGTGCCTCTGCCCAAATTTGTTCTATTTCCTCAGAGGTTAATTCCCACGACCCTCTACCTGTTCCACCAGGTACTTTCACTGGCCAAAATCTACGATTCCCTGTAATATCACGAAGATAGGTATC
>JAEWIG010000230.1 GCA_023387295.1 Bacillota bacterium
GTGCAGTTGGTCTTATCACGAACGGATTACAAGCAGAGGAAATCCTCCAAAACGAGCGTGCTGATTTCATTTTCATTGCTCGTGAGCTTTTACGAGATCCTTACTGGCCACGAACAGCTGCGAAACAGTTGGGTGTGAGCATTGAATCGCCTAAGCAATATGAGCGTGGATGGAAATAAAAAAAATTGTCCTTCATCGTAGAATGAAGGACAATTTTTTTTATTTCCGCTATGGTTTTGGCCTTCATCAACCAAATGAAGGACCTTTTTTCTTTGCTCCCTACATTTTGGTCTTCATCAACCACACAAACAAACTTTTTCTATCGCTTTTCTTAGAAAATATCTAATGTATCGATAAACACAATGATAATTATGATTGGGATGACATAACGCAATAGAAAATACCAAACATTAAAGATGAAACTATATCCACGAGAAGCTTGAATTAACTCACTCTTTAGAATCTCTTTCTTCATTTTAAATGAAACAAATATCGAAATCGAAAATGCGCCAATTGGCATTAGAATGTTGCTGACAAGAAAATCAGCGCTATCAAAAATAGTTTTTCCAAAAAACGTAATATCCGATAATATGCTATAAGATAAAGCAGATGGAATTCCGACTACAAAAATCGCAGTGCCCATGAGCCAAGCCATCTTCGCTCTTCCCTTACCTTCTGTTTTTTTAGACGTCAATGCCGCAACAACAATTTCGAGCATTGAAAATGCCGAAGTAAGTGTGGCAAATAAAAACAAGGCCAAGAAGAACAACAAAAATACTTTCCCAAAAATAAGCTGTTCAAAAACAGAAGGTAAAACAATGAAAAGCAACCCAGGACCTGCTGTAGGTTCAAAACCTAATGAGAAAACAGCGGGAAAAATCGCAAGTCCTGCCAAAATGGAAATAAATAAATTCATCATGACAATAGAAACGGCAGGCTGCAATAAATTTTCTTTTTTCGATAAGTAGGAGCTATAAGTGACCATCACAGAAACACCGACACTTAAAGAAAAGAAAGATTGTCCCATCGCATAAAGAACACCTTCGGAAGTTAAGCTAGAAAAATCTGGTTTTAAAAAGAAAGCTACCCCTTCCATTGCATTATCCATTGTTAGTGAACGGACAATTAATATGATAAAGAGGATAAATAAAGCAGGCATTAAAACTTTGCTCACCTGTTCAATCCCTTTTTGTACACCTCTTGCAACAACGACAACCGTTATGATTAGAAAGATTGCTTGAGAGAGAATAACAATAAACGGATTGGAAACCGTTTGATTGAAAAAGGCTTCATATCCACCTGATTCAATTCCCTCAAAGCCTACTAAACCATAATACAAATATTGGATAATCCATCCACCTATTACACTGTAAAAAGATAAGAGCAGGAAACAAGTAAATACACCTAGATAACCAATCCAATGCCATTTCGTTTTTGGCGCAATCGTCTTATAAGCCGAAATTGCTTCCTTTCCCGTACTTCTCCCAATAACAAATTCAGCAAGTAAAAGAGGAAAACCGATTAAAAGCGAGAAGATTAAAAACAAAAGAATAAAGGCTCCTCCCCCGCTCATTCCTGTTACATAAGGTAGCTTCCAAATTGCTCCAAGTCCAATTGCAGAGCCTGCTGAGGCTAAAATGAAGCCAATTTTTGATGACCACTGATTTTCGTGCTGCATGACATTTCCTCCTATTTATAATAACAAAAGATATGAATAATATTATTCAAGAAAACAAAAAAGCCACAGCTTCGCAAAGGGACGTGATCATTTCACGCGGTACCACCCTTTTTGAAAGCATGTGACTTTCCACTCAACAATTTTAACGGAATTACCGTCTTTTCCGCATATTACATCAGAAAAGAAAAAGCTCCAAGCTGAAATTCATCTTATCTTTGTATCAGTTTTCACCAACCACTGACTCTCTAGAAACAGGGAAATAAGACTTAATAAAAACTCTTCATTGCTTTATTAGAATATTATATAAAATTCAAGATTAAGTGCAATTATAGTCTGTCTTTTATGTCAAGTCAACAAGATTTTAAAGGAATAGCAATTTCCTTAAAATCTTCTGCAATGATTGTGTTCGGAAAAATGTCTTGTGCTTCTTTCTCCAACCGCAGCCAATCTGTCCGATCATATCTAGAGCTTATATGTGTTAACACTAGTTTCTTTACCCTTGCTTCTGTCGCAACTTGAGCAGCTTGTGTCGTTGTCGAATGATAATATTCGTAAGCCAGCCCTTCTTCTCCATTTGAAAAAGTTGCTTCATGAATGAGTACATCAGCATTTTTCGATAAATATACGGCTTTATCACATTTACGAGTATCTCCGAGAATCGTAACAACTCTTCCCTTCTGGGTAGGGCCTAAGAAATCACTCGGTACAATCATTCGGCCATCATCAAGTGTAACCTGTTCACCGTTTTTAATCTTTTTATAAGTAGGGCCAGGCTCTACACCTGCATCCTTTAATTTATCAGCTAACAGTGACCCAGGTCTGTCTTTTTCAATAATCCGATAACCGAATGAAGGTATCCCATGTTCAAGAATACCTGCTTCAACAATAAATGCATCGTCTTCAAACACAATTCCTTCTTCTACCTCGATTACTTGTAAAGGATATTTAAGGTGCGTTTGACTTACTGACAAGGACACATCAACAAATTCCTTTAAACCTTTGGGACCATACACGATGACCTCTGATTCGCCTCCCTGGAAGGAACGACTCGATAACAGGCCTGGTAGCCCGTAAATATGATCACCGTGAAGATGAGTAATAAAAATTTTTTCAATTCGGCGTGGTTTTACTGATGTATGTAAAATTTGGTGCTGCGTTGCTTCCCCACAATCAAATAACCAAATAGCGCCTCTCTCTTCAAGAAGCTTTAACGCAATCGACGTTACATTTCTTAACTTTGCGGGAACACCAGCTCCTGTCCCTAAAAAAAGTATATCCACAAAATCCTCTCCGTTCATTTGACTATTCCCATCATACTACAGGTAATTCTTCGCTACAATTCGCAAAAACTAATTGGTAGTAAAAAAGAATATTGACTTTTATTAAATATTTTTGAATTAATATAAAACAACATAATGGACGTTTTGCTTTAATATGGTATAGTTTTTAAGTATATAA
>JAEWIG010000240.1 GCA_023387295.1 Bacillota bacterium
CTTCCTTCAGATTCCACCTCGCGGTGGACACCCTTGTCTTTCGCTAACAGTTCCTACTGCCAAGCCTGTAGTGGACTTTCACCACCAAGTTATCACCCATGCCGGGCACACATAAAAAAGCCTCCTGCAAAAATGCAGAAGGCTTTGTCTTAAATAATCAAATTCGCCTTAGCGTTATACTCTAACAAAAGCAGATGATTGTAATTCGTGCATAAATTCGTCAAATTGTTTTAAATTCATTTGCTGTGCATTATCAGAAAGCGCTACAGCTGGGTCTGGATGAACCTCTGCCATAACCCCGTCAGCACCAATTGCAATGGCAGCTTTTGCAGCAGGAAGCAATAAATCTCTTCTTCCAGTTGAATGAGTCACATCGACCATAACAGGTAAATGTGTTTCTTGCTTTAGGATTGGAACTGCCGATATATCAAGTGTGTTACGTGTTGCACGTTCATACGTACGGATACCACGCTCACACAAAATAATCTGCCCATTGCCTTGAGCCATAATATATTCTGCAGCATTGATGAACTCTTCAATTGTTGCTGCAATACCTCTTTTTAAGAGAATCGGTTTATTAACAGCACCAGCAGCTTTTAATAGCTCAAAGTTTTGCATATTTCTCGCACCGATTTGAATAACATCAAGATAGTCAACAGCCATTTCAATATCAGCCGGACTTACGATTTCACTTATTACAGCTAAATCGTATTCATCTGCTACTCGTTTTAATATTTTTAATCCTTCTAAGCCAAGACCCTGAAAATCATATGGAGATGTTCTTGGTTTAAATGCTCCACCTCTTAAAAGCTTAAGTCCTTTTGCCTTAACAGCGTCTGCCACTGTAGCAACCTGTTCATATGATTCAACCGCACATGGTCCGAAAACTAAACTCGGGCTGCCATCACCAATTTTTTCTCCTCTTAAATTGATAATTGTGTTTTCAGGTTTTTTCTTTCTAGAGACCAATAGAGCCTTGCTGTGATCATCTTTTTGAAGATCCAAACCAGCCTTAAAAATTTCTTTAAACACATGCTCAATTGTAGAGTTTTCAAAAGGACCATCGTTATGTTCCTTAATTAAGTTAAGCATATGACGCTCACGGACAGGATCATATCGATAAACCCCTTGTGTTTCCTTTGCTTTTCCAATTTCCTGAACTAACTTTGCTCTTTCATTAATTAATGATAATAACTGCAAATTTAATTCATCAACGCGATCTCGTAATTTATCAAGCTCATTACCCAAAACAGGTCCCATCCCTTCAAATAAAAATTGAGTCATTGAAAAATACAAAAGCGAATGATTCCTTCCTTTGTCATATGATTCGCTTCATTCTTCTTTATAGACCCATAAATATATGGTACATTTTTAATAATTAGAATTTATTATATATGAAATTTCGTTCCGTGTCACGAAAATTTTCTTTAATAATTAAACGCTTTTAAGCGATAAAGGATTTTTGATAATAAATAAAGAAGGTGTATCTCCTTGCAAGAACAAAAAAAACTATTTGCATTAGATATTGGAACACGCTCGGTTATTGGAATTATCCTTGAGGAACTGGACGGACAATATCACGTTGTCGATGCTCTTATGAAGGAGCATTCTGAACGAGCAATGCTCGATGGACAAATCCACGACGTTCTATCTGTATCAAAAATAATAACTGAAATCAAAGAAATGCTTGAAGTAAAACATGGACCGTTGAAAAAGGTATGCGTTGCAGCAGCAGGTCGAGCATTAAAAACAGAACGGTCAAAAGTAACGGTTGATATAAACGGCAAGCCACTTATTCAGAAACAGGATATTCTTCATTTAGAGTTAAGTGCTGTCCAGCAGGCTCAAGCGAAAGTTGCTGAGAAACATCAGGCCGAGAAATCCTATTACTATTATTGTGTAGGCTATTCTGTTCTTTATTACCGATTAGATGGAGAAGAAATTGGCAGTTTAATTGATCAGCAAGGAGAGGAAGCATCAGTAGAAATTATTGCAACTTTCTTGCCAAAGGTAGTTGTCGAATCTCTTCTCTCGGCTCTTCACCGTTCAGATTTAGAGATGGAGGCCCTAACACTAGAACCAATCGCTGCCATTAATGTATTAATTCCTCCTTCTATGCGTCGTTTAAATGTCGCATTAGTCGATATTGGTGCAGGTACGTCCGATATCGCGGTTACAGATTTAGGAACAATTATTGCTTATGGAATGGTCCCAATCGCAGGCGATGAAATTACTGAAGCGATAAGTGATTTGCTACTTCTCGATTTTCCATTAGCTGAGAAGGCAAAAAGAGAATTACATAAAAATGATACAATAACAGTTACAGATATACTAGGATTTGAAACGGAAATCCAAAAGGAAGAAATAACGAAACAAATTTCACCAGCATTGGAACGCTTGACCTCATCCATTTGCACTGAAATATTAAGTTTAAATAATAATCAATCCCCAAAAGCAGTTATGCTTGTCGGTGGAGGAAGCCTGACTCCTGAGTTACCGAAAAGAGTTGCAAAAAAACTAAACCTGCCTGAAAACAGAGTGGCGATTCGAGGAATTGATGCGATTCAAGCTTTAACCATTTCCGACCATATTATGAAGGGGCCAGACCTTGTAACACCGATTGGTATTGCAATTGCTGCATATAAATCACCAGTTCAATACAAAACCGTTTATGTAAATGAACAGCCCATTCGCTTATTTGAAGTGAAAAAATTGACAATTGGAGACTGTTTGCTCGCCGCTGGTATTAAAATGAATAAACTATATGGCAAGCCAGGCTTAGCTAAATTTGTTAGGGTAAATAATCAAAACATTACGATACCTGGAACATATGGGGAAGCACCAGTTATTTTGCGAAATGGAATCCCTGCATCTTTTGATGACGAGATTGAAAGTGGCGACCAGCTTTTTGTGGAAAAAGGAAATGATGGTGAAAAAGCAGAACTGCAAATAAAAGACTTGCTTGATGAATTACCATCCAAGAACGTCAAGATTAATGATATTCACTATACAATTTCATCAACCATTACACGCAATGGTAAAAAAGCTTCGCCTGATGATTATGTAGAAGATAATGATGTGATAGATTGTATCATTCCAGAATCCGTGGAGGAAATGCTCGTTTCACTTAGCTTGCACGATCTGCTATCAGAAATAAGACCCTTTAAATTAAATATAAATGGAAAAGATACGTTCATCCCTTCATTTTCAGCAAGTCTTTACCGGAATGGGATCGAAATTAAACCTTATAATAGCTATGAGCATTGTGACGAGATTGTTATCGAAAGAAAAACTCAACCAACAATAAGAGATTTTGCACACCATAAACAAATCATGCTTTCACAAAACATCCCCGTCTTGTTTAATGGAAAAGAAGTTCATCTTTCAAAGACGGTCACCTCCATTTTGAGAAATGGACAAGCATTATCCGAGGATGACGTGATTAATGCAGGAGACCAGCTCTTTACTGAACAGAAAAGAATTGAGCCTTTTATTTTCCAAGATTTATTTAGTCATGTAGATATTGAAGTTCCTTCCCAAGCAAACGGTCGATTCGTTCTATTGAAAAACGGTGAACAAACTACCTTTGACTGTAAGCTTGAACCTGGAGATGAATTGAAAATTGTATGGCCACTCGAGAAAAGTGCTAAGCAATTTTCAAAAGGCTAAAAAAAGAAATCGGTGATCTTGCCGATTTCTTTTTTTATGAAAACTAAATCGTCGTCGGATTCAGCAGAACTTGTCCTCGATGTTAACGAAGTAATCGTAAGCGAAGAGAAATGAAGCCGACGACATTTACATTCTAGATAATATACAGATGCTCTGGATTATTTTTTATGAATTTAGTTATTTTCTGCGACAGCTTTTTTTAAAGAATCGAAGGTGATTTTCCAATGAGATGCATGCCATACTGCTTCTCCGTTTTTGAATAGAATGGCTTGTGGAGATTCGTGCTTAATTTGTAGTTTTTCAGCGATATGATTAGATAGTGGGCGCTCTTCTTGAACGACAAGATAGTATGTATTGTCATATTCGCTTGCGAATTTTTCATATTCATCATAAGCTTCCTGGCTAATCGGACAAGTTGAACTATGCTTTAGTAGTAAAAATTTCTCTCCTGATTCTAATGCTTGTTCAAAATCTTCATTTCCATTAAATTTTTTCATTATAAATTCCCCCTTACAAATCAATAAAGAAACGGTGAAGTAATCTTATCACTTCACCGTTTCTAAAACAATTTTTATTGATTATAAATGACTTCTGTCTCATCGAATGCTCGCTTCGTTTCCTCAAGCTTCTTCTGAATATCATCTTCGTTGACAACAGACTCAGCTTCCTCTAATTGAACCACTTCAACTTGGTCTTCAGAATGGGCGCCTGTTCTTAAATTTTTAACTTTGTTCACTAATTCTGTTGATTGTTTAGATACAGTTTGAGTAAGTGAGTTGGTTTTATCCTTCGCAACTGTAGCTAATTCCGTTCCTTTTGTCTTCGCTGTTTCACGTAATTGCTCTGTTTTTTCTTTCAGGACAATTGCCTGCTCGTTAATATCACTTCTTAGTTCTTTACCTGATTTTGGTGCAAGGAAAAGTGCGGTTGTAGCTCCAACAATCCCTCCAATTAAGGC
>JAEWIG010000309.1 GCA_023387295.1 Bacillota bacterium
GCTCTGGCTATTAACAAAACAAAAAACCTCACTCTTTTCTGAATGAGGCACCATCCATATTAAAGTTGTGCTAATAAGCATCAGATTAAATAAATATCCCCTTAAAGTTAAGCCGATAGGTCAAATAATAATCCTAGCGCTGATTCCTTTGCCTTTTCAGCCATATTGATTGCAGCTTCTGGCGGGAGTGATGCGATTACGGTTCCGTCCTTCTTCATGGAAAGCTGGAATTGCTTCGCTGCTCCTGAATCCCCGATTCGAAGACTAATATTATATTCCGTGTTCTCAACAACCTTCTGCATCTGCTTATATACATTATCAACAGCCTGTTGAGCAATCCTCTTCGTCTTATCATTTGTAATATTGCTTTCTCGTTCTAATCTAAGCTGTGTTGGAGATTTCCAATCATCGGGGTTGTTTCGAGGCTGAATAAAAATTGGTGGTATTTTATTAGTTGAACGTTGAATAATCATCATTTTCCCTCACTGATTGAATTAATACATTGTTTTATTTACAGTTACATATCTCATTCTCTATATAATTCTCTTCTCCTTAGGAAATTCCTTCTTTAAATACAATGTTTATATGGAAAATCGGATATGTTATTGTTTTAACATAATCTCCAGCTATTGAATATTCATTTCTAATTTCTTTTCAAGCAGTGACATGTCATCCTTTAATTCATTCAATTGCAAATTTAACAGATCCCGTTCTGTCTTACATATATTTTGTGTTGAAGCTAATTCAGCAATATTCTTCATTTCATGTAGTTTATCGCTTATTTCATCTAAGATGTGCACTCGTTCTATCGTCCATTCGAGCTGCTGCTCGAGGAACTGCTTCAATTCTTGCTGCTCTGTATTCAATGTTATCCCTCCTATTAAAGCTATATTGCCAACCCATCAAGAGAGCAAATATGGACTAAACGCTTCAGCCTTCAATCGATTAAATTGAGGGATTAAAGTAAACTGCAAAACCTCCTGTACTTTCATGTATTTTTTATCCTCATAAGTATCTACCACAATACTTAGTGCATGATTGACACTCTTCAGACTAGCTTTCAAATTTTCCGGATTTTTCGCTTCAATTATTGAATTAACAGATCTTTCAATAGCCGAATATGCCTCCAGAATATCTTCGAATAAAAAAAGGCTTTGCTCGAACCTACCTTCTCCAAAAAGTTTTTGAAAGTGCTGGAGACCTTCAGATATAGTTTCAGCTAGATCTGTTGATGATTTCATAATATCTAAATATTTTTCCATTTTTCATAGCTCATTTGTTTCTTAAATCATGTGTAAGCTTATCAATCTTTTCTTCTAATCTAATTATCTCGATTTTTAATTCACTTAGAGTCTGCTCCTCTTCCTCAGTTTCATCCATAGTCTTTGGATTTGGTAAGAGCCCAATAACTCTTGCAATACAGATTGTGGTCATAAACAGGGCAACAATCGCTTGGTTCACAATAACAATATGCCCAATATTAGAAATTTCTATCATATTATTAGAACCAAAAGTAATCATCGTCATGAAACTAAATAGGACCATTTCAATAAGGTTTCCTTGTTGGTTAAATACACCAAATGTGTATGACAGCACCGAATATGATGTTGCGAACCAAAAAATGATCTCAACATAATTATGAAATAATAATATAACTAGCCTTCGATAGCTTTTTACTTTATAGGCGGATGGATTTTTATATTGATCGAAAAGCAACATATTAATTTGATATACAGAAATCTCGAACACTCGAATAAAACTATATGCCAAAATAAAAATCGCTACAAATATAGGTAGATGTGTATTGATCGCAAAAAAAGTACATACAAGAGAGACAAAAAGATTACCTAAAACCCAAACCTCAACAAAACCATGAGATCCTCTAAAAGGTTTAATTCTTCTGATATATTCAAATATAGAAACATAGCGAAGGATACGAAAAATCCTTTCCCATAGTGGTACAATAAATGACTGACTCATGGTTTCCTCCTAATTCATTTTACATATCCCAAACAAGTATATTCATTTTTCAATAATTCATCGAAATAAGAAATTGTCATTAAGAAAAGCAAGAGCTGTCTCTGTGTTTCCCTGTATTAGAACTATATAGAAAAAATACAAGGAAAAGAGATTAGAAAATCACCTAGTACCCTCACCACAATAATACTTTAGGAAACACAAGAACCACTACTGTGTTTTAATCCATGTTAATCATCACTCTCAATTATGAATCCAACGTTAGAGTTTTTATCATAAGAGTAGATATATATATCGTCATTCTTCGTACCTCTAAACTTACAGTATTGATTGGTTTGCTCAACAAAGGTAATATTTGATGCTTGATACTCATCTTGAATCCTTCGTTTAATTATCTCTATTTCTTTATCCACAATTTGTCTATTTTCCCTATACAATACCATCTAATAACCACCTTCATGTATTATAAAAAAGAGACCCTAGAATCCTAGAGTCTCCTTTGTAATTGTTAATTAGAATTATCCTAATAATTGTAATACTGATTGAGGTTTTTGGTTTGCTTGAGCTAACATTGCTTGAGAAGCTTGTCCAAGGATGTTTGCACGAGTCATTTCCATTACCTCTTTAGCCATATCTACGTCACGGATACGTGATTCAGCTGCTTGAAGGTTCTCAGAAGAGTTGTTCAAGTTAGAAATTGTGTGCTCTAAGCGGTTTTGGAATGCACCAAGGTCAGAACGTTGTCCAGAAACCTTTTCAATTGCATCATTTATAACCGTAATTGCTGCAGCGGCAGATTCATGAGTAGATACATCTAGAGCTCTTTCAGCTAATTTGTTATCTGTACCATCTGTTACTGTATTATCTTGAGTAAATGCTGCATTTTTTACATCTCCAGCGTATTTACCAGATCCGGAAATTCCAAGAGCTACAGAGCGCATATCTGCAACACTAATTGTCATTGATTGACCTTGATTTGCACCAATTTGGAAGTTAGCTTTAAAGCCGTCTCCTCCAGCTTGTTTAATAGTAACGGTATCTGTACCATCAGATATTGCACTTTGGATACCACTTTCTTTAGCTAATAAAGTAGCAAGTGCTTGTGATTGGTCTGCTGCGTTAGCAAATTTAGCAACATCTATATCGAAGCCAGCACCTGTTCCAAATGTAATGTCTTTGTCACCGATTTTCAGTGAATCTCCTGCCCCGAACGGAGTAGTAATTTGTAATGTAGGATCTGCTTTTTTAACACTTGTAGTCACTTCAGTAGCAGTAAGACTTGCGGCTTGAGCACCACCTGATGTAAGCGCTGTACCAGAAGCCTTCCCAGTCTTTTCACTAATTGTGATTGTTCCATCATTATTTTTAGAAACAGTATATGATTCATTAAATGTTGCATCTGCTGTTAATATATCAGCAATAGCATTTATTTGGTCTGCAGCTGTAGTGAATGCAGTTGTATCAAGCTGTCCAGCAGCAGAACCACCATTCGCCCCAGTAATTGTAACACCTGCAATAGATACAACTTGTGTATCAGTAAGTGGTGTAGCGACAGATATAGTCCATTCTCCTGCTACTTCTTTTTTTGCATCTGTAAATGTAACTTTACCAGCTCCAGTTGCAGTTGCAGTTAACGGTGTAGATTCTTTACCGCCATCCAGTAATTTCTGAGTGTTAAATTCAGTCGTATTCCCAATACGGTTGATTTCAGAAGTTAATGCATTCATTTCTTTCTGAATTTCTTTACGGTCAACATCTACGTTTGTGTCGTTCGCTGCTTGTGTAGCAAGTTCACGCATACGTTGTAGAATATTGTGAGTTTCTTGAAGAGCACCCTCTGCAGTTTGGATCATAGAGATACCATCTTGTGAGTTACGGCTTGATTGGTCTAAACCACGAACTTGCGCACGCATTTTTTCAGAGATTGCTAGACCTGCAGCATCATCGCCTGCACGGTTAATACGAAGACCTGAAGAAAGTTTTTCTGTTGCTTTTGCAGATGCGTTGTTGTTGATTCCCATCTGACGGTAAGTATTTAACGCTGTAATATTATTGTTGATAATCATGTGTATTTCCTCCTTGAAATGTTTGTTTGTCCCACATCCATGTGGTTTATATTGTGTTAGTTAATCAGCTCGGTCGGCCGTACCAAGATGATTAACTAATTACAATACTTATATCGGTGAGATATTTGAGTTGTTTAGAGATTTTTAGCAAAAAAATAAAAAAGAAGCGCTGATAATTTTGATTAAGGTCAACGCTTCCGATTGCATATACTTATTCAGGTACATAATACTTCCTTTTCACCTAATCTACCATGCAATCATCTCAATTTTCATTATTTCCCCAGTCGCATCGCAAGTTTCTTCAATAAATCAATTGATGCCCCAGTCGCTTTGCTGTTTTCCTCTTGAATGGCTAAGTAGATTTCTTTGCGGTGGATATCAATGTTTTTTGGTGCATTGATGCCAATTTTGATTTGCTCCCCTTCGATAGCGAGGATTTTGATTTCGATATTATCTCCGATTTGAATCGATTGATTTAGTTTGCGGGTAAGCACGAGCATCTGTTATTCCCCCTTGCCAGTTTGGGAATGTTGGTCCAACAATACATGCTTTGTTCTATATGGTGAGTCACTTAATATGACTTGCTTTCCTAACTTTTTCACATCATTAATGATGATTGGGCCTTGTAGGTTAGCAGTTGAATTGTGGAAAGAATCTGCGATGGTCAGGATAACAAATACAGCTGTATCCTCTTGTCTTTCAATCTCTAGCGCATCAATTACCTGTTCCGTTAGTTTCACCTCATAGTCCTTAAAGAAATCAAACGGACTAACAATTACAAAAGCTAGAGCAGGTGTTTGAACCGATTGCATAATAAGAAACGGCCCTTCATCCGCAAATGGTAAAATATAAAATTGCTGTTGGTCTAGAAAGCTCGGAATTCCTTGTTGGAAGTGAATAATTTTTGATTCTTCTATTTCAACTTCTCCGTGATATTTCGTTTGGATTTTCAATCTCTTCACCGCATTCTCTTATTATTTTTACTTGTATAATGAAAACTAAATCGTCATCAATCGCATCGAACAAGCCTCAATCTCCAAAAGAATCGTAAGCGCAGTGAAATGAAACTGACGACATTTACCAATTACCTAAGTAATACAAAGTATTAAAAAACCTGATTAATATTCGCCCCCACCGCTTGAATCTGCAAATTAGCCTTTTGCTTAAGATAAATTTGCAAATCACCCTGGTTGAATTTAATAATTGGTTTATTTGGCTTAACACGTAATTTAAAGTTTTCTAGGTTCACATCGATTTTGATTTCAGAAGGCTGATAGTGAATCTTCACCTTAGATGTCGACGATGGAACAAAGCCGATATTAAATTCTTTCTGTGCTGGCTCACTTTTATTCTTCGCAATTTGCGGAATGACACTTGATGAGCCTTGTGTTTCTATTTTCATCAGCTGGTCGCCTTCAGATGCTTTTGCACTGATTGCTTGCAGGACTTTCTGTTTCGATCTTGAGAACTGCTCCTGTGTCATCCGAAAAGGATGCTTTAAGCCTGCATCAGCAAATGCCTCTGTTTGGTCAATCGTTAATTTCCCTTTTGTTTTATGCATCTTCACATCTGGCTGTGGCTGATTATAAGACATATCTGCTTGCGGCTGGCGAATTTGAATCGTAGCATTTCGTTTATTGATACCAAGCTCGGCAAATGTATTATGTAATTCTAAACGAGGTAGCTGCATGGCTTATCCTCCTCATCTCTTTCTTACCTTTTTCATCGTCATTTTGTGAATATTTTTTAGTTAATATCTTCCTTAGTGTAACTGTAATTCTATTTTAACTAATTTTTCGGTGGTTAACCATTTACAATATTAAATGGCTTGAACTTCAATAAAACCACCCTCATATAAATGTAAATTTTCTACCATTTCACTCGTGACTTTTATTAAATCGTTTGCTATATTTAAACGAAAGAAGGAGGTGAAGAAAATGACGAATGAACTCGAATCATTATTGCGCTCGATTTTAAAAGATGAGCTGAAGCCATTGCATGATGGGCAGACAAGACTTGAGGGTAAATTTGAAAAGCTTGAGGAAGGACAAGTTAGACTTGAAGGTAAAGTTGATAACCTTGAAGAAGGGCAAGTCAGACTCGAAGGCAGAGTTGGAAAGCTTGAAGAAGGGCAAGCTAGACTCGAAGGTAAAGTTGGAAAGCTCGAAGAAGGGCAAGCTAGACTTGAAGGCAAAGTTGAAAAGCTCGAAGAAGGGCAAGCTAAACTTGAAGGTAGGATTGACAAGTTAGAAGATGGACAAACCCGACTTGAAAGTGGACAGAAAGAGCTTGAAAGTGGTTTTTTGCGGCTTGAAGGTGGACAGAAGAGGCTTGAGGAGAGACAACAGAACCTTGAAATCGCACAGAAAGAAGCAACCAAAGAAATTACTCATCTTCAAGATGATGTGAAAGAATTAACATCTCATTTAAAACACCATACAAGTCTTCTTACATAGAATTTCACAAATATTAGGATAGACATGAGTGCAACAACAAGCGACATCCGTTCAGATGTCGATCTTCTCTTTTCTGAAGTAGAAGCTGTGAAAAGAAAGACAAACAAACTTGAGAAAATAGTGACAAAATCATCCACTTAGAAATCCTCTTTCAAAGTAATTACATCTCCCACAAAAAATAATTAGCACCCTAAACGGGAAGTTAATTCCTTCGTTTTTGGGTGCTAATTTAGTATTTTATCGCAGGTAATCCATTAATGTCGGTTGGATAATTCTAGCACCTGCTGCTAATGAAGCACGGTGAAGACTTTCCTGTGTTTTCAAATCAACAATGACTCTTTCAAAATCAATATCTTCGTTATCTGACATTGTTTTGTTCGCGATTACCTCTTGTTGAAGAAGACGGTTTTCGACCATTTCCATTCGATTGACTTGCGCACCAAGTTCAGCTCTTGTAGCGACAATATCGTCTAAAAATCCACCAATAAGGTCAATTGCTTTAGTAATTTCAGCAGATTCAGCCGTTGGATCATTTAGAAGCTTCTTAACAGATTCTAGGCCTGTAAATAGCTCTACTGAAAAAGCCTTTGACGATTTCGTGTTGATCGGTATCGTAACACCTTTCATAATCTCAATCTTGACATTTTGGTCATTAGTAGAAGCGGCCGTCGTTTTCGAGATTACAAGATTGTTCGAATCCTCAAGCTTCTTCGACATTTCCTTAAGTTCTCCATTAAGTTCAGGAAAGGTTTCTAATCTTGTATGAGTAATCGTACCATCATTTTCAATCTTAATACCCTCTGTTGGTTTAGGGAACTTTTCAGGTCCCTTACTTGCATCATTAGGGTCATAATCTGGATTATCAAACTCAACAATTGGCTTAACAACAAACGAGCCAATTGTAGCATCGTACTTGAAGGTTTGCCCTTTATAGCCAATTGCATAATCTTCCAGTTTAAAGTCGGTTGGCGGTGTATTTACGTTATTAATAAATTCATTTACATCTAAATTCACATCACCTAAGTTAATCGGAGGATTGGTTGTATCTGTTCCATTAAAGATGTAATTGTCGCCAATCTTCGTATTAGCCAGTGCCACGATATGCTCTTGTAATCTCTCAATTTCTTTTGAGATATTCTTCCGTTCTTCTTCTCCATAGCTGTCGTTTGATGCTTGAACAGCTAGTTCACGAATACGTTGAAGTACTGAACCAGCTTCATCTAATGCCGCGTCAGAGTTTTCCATCCAGTTGAAGCCTTCGTTTAAGTTACGTTGGAATTGTTTCACTTCGATAACCTCTGTTCGGTAGCGCATACCTTTCATTGCAACAACAGGATCATCAGAGGGTCTATTAATTTTCTTTCCAGAGTTGATTTGGTCCATTATTTTTGAATAGCGACCATAGTTTTGATTAATATATTTCAGGTTGCCGTTTGTCAGCATTGATTGTGTAACACGCATTTCGTTCACCTACTCCTATCTACCGACTACGCCCATGCCATTAATAATCTTATCTAGCATTTCGTCAATCATTGTTATATTTCTTGCAGAGGCATTGTACGCATGCTGGAATTTCACCATGTTTGTCATTTCTTCATCAAGTGAAACATTGCTAATTGACATTCTACGGAATTCAACAGAATCCTGCATAATAGTAGCCGTATCTTCCATTCGAAGAGCTTCAGATGTGTTATCTCCAAGTTTTCCAATTACACCTTGATAGAAGGAGTGGACATTCGTTAAGTTTCCACCATAGCTGAGTAGAGCATCTTTTACTTCAGCAAGCTTCAAGGCATTCGAACCATTACCGATGAATGCTTCGTCTTTTGAGGACATTCCAGTAGCAGAGAAAGTGGTTGTCCAGATATCTCCACCTCCACTAGCTGGATTTGTCACGCTGGAAATATCAAGCTTTACACCGATTATAGTTTGCGGACCTTCGTCAGGATTAAATGTCCCAGTTTTAGGAGCCCCTAGCACAACACCATCTTTGTCCTTTGCTGTCATCGTATATTCCCACTGACCGCTGGTAAATTTAAGGCTTACTTCAATATTTTCTGCGTTTTCCCAACCAGTAGGAGCATTTTTTTTGTCATAAATTCCCGTGAATACTGGATTACCTACTGTATCCTTATTCACAGTTGAGGTACGGTCAAACGTCCCAGCCAAGACATTCCCCTCAGCCGCAGCCGCAATATTCTGGACATCCTCAATGATTTCACTAGACACTTTAATTTTCCCTGCAATTCCTTTGAAGTTCGTGTCTGTTGCATCTGGTAAATCGAAGAAATTTTGAGCTTTATTTTCTCCATCACGAATTTCATTTAGACTCCAGCCTGCACTATGAACATTATTAAAATGCGTTGCGAATGTGTACACCATTTGATCTAGGTCAGCAAGCATATCATTAAATGATCCTTTAAGTTTGTCACCGTCTTTATACCCGTAGCCGTCAATAAAGCTTTTCAGTCGTCCATTTGAATTAAAGGCAGTAACGCTATCTAGCTCATATCGAACTGCTGCTGTATTGGTATCCGCTTCTGTATTTGTATTAACACCTTTAAAGCCCGTACCATTTTCATTTAGCTCAAAGAACTTAATTCCCGTAACCGGACTGTCTAATTCTTGGCGATTTTCATACTGGATATGGACACCAATTGCTGTGTTTGATTCTGAATCAATCAGCTTTATTTGTCTGCCGTTTTTATCTTTTAACACATCACCTTGTGGGGTTGTAACGAAAATATCAACCTGTCCCTCTGCTTCTGAGGATGCCATCCCACCGCTTGGTTTTCTTTCAACACGAATATTCATGATACCTGAGAGCTCGTCAATTAATTTATCACGTTGATCATAAAGATCATTTGGTAAATAACCATGCGGCTCAATCGAACCGATTTGCTTATTAATTTGATTGATTTGTCTTAAAAGGGAGTTAGCGTTCTGTTGTGTTACATCAATTTCATTTCGATAATCTTTCTGAACAGCCTGAAGTGAATTATATGTGTAGTTAAAGGTGTTTGCTAAAGCAATCCCACGTTCACGAACAACCCGTCTTGCTCCGTCATTTTGCGGTTGAACAGATAAGTCCTGAAGAGCATTCCAAAACTGATCCATCGTATTCGCAAGCCCCGCATCAGTTGGCTCATTCATAATGTCTTCTACTTGAGTAAGAATCTCTGATTTAGCTTGCCAGTATCCTAGTTTGCTACTCTCTGACCGGTACTGTGTATCTACGAAACTATCGCGAATTCTTTGAATACTCTTTGCCATAACCCCTGTGCCAAGTTGACCAGGAATTTGTGGTCGATTAATACCTGGTGTTGGGAATGGGTTCGTTTGGGCAAAATTCACACGTTGTCGTGTATAGCCAGTTGTATTCACATTTGAAATGTTATGACCCGTAACATATAGGGCTGACTGCTGGGTTTGCATCCCGCGCTTTGCAACCTCTAAACCATGAAATGTTGAAATCATTCTTTGTAACCTCCGTTAAGCTTTTGAATCAAATATAGAAAGTGATCCTTTTTGTTCCTCTTGTTCTGTTGGATGGTAGTTAAAGGAGTCTATATCTGGCATGATTAAGTCCATTGTGATATTAAGAATATGTAATGATTGTTGGAGCAAATCTTGATTGAGAAGATTGCGATGCTGTAAATCGAACACCCGTTGTTCAAGAGCTTCCTTTAGCTGTAGCAGCCCTTCTTTCTTATTCTCCGGGGCACTTTCAATCACTTCAGCTAATGACGGATTCACATTCTCTATCCCTTGCTCTTCAAAATGAAGAGAGCTAAGCTTGGTAATCTCCGCCTGTATGTTTTGACTTTGTAAAATGTATTTGTTTTCTAGTTTTAAAATTGTCTGTAGAGTTTCTATCTCATTTTGAATGATTGAGTCCGTTTTCTCTAAAGCTACATTTAATAATTCTTCTTGTATATCGATTAGCTTTTCTAAACGGTGCATCAGCGTCTCTAGTATGGATTGGTTATTGTCCAAAATGTTTTTGGAAGAATGGATTGAAGTTGTGCTTCCTTTAAGAGACATTTTAGTGAATCCTCCTAAAAC
>JAEWIG010000328.1 GCA_023387295.1 Bacillota bacterium
TGACTCCTCCAGGTCATGAATTCAAAGAAGTGTTCAAAGCGATTTTGTATTGGGCGGAGAAAAAAGAAGCGTATTTGAAAGAAGAAAAGTAAGCATGAAACATAGAAAAGACGATTCTATTCGATGAAGAATCGTCTTTTTTAATGTAATTAAAATTGTCGTCGGTTTCATTGAACAAGCCTCGACGTACGAAGTAATCGTAAGCGCAGAGAGATGAAGCCGACGAACAAGACAAGGTTGGGAGCAGACGCTTATGATAGTTTTTGACGTATAAGAAATCATTCAGTAACCCTATCAACTCGATTTGTCCATATATACCCCTGATAGCCTTCCGGAATTTTTTCAAGGCTATTTTTTGTATCAAATCCTTCTGACCATTTGCCATTTCCCTCTACGATTACGACTCTCGTATTGACCGATTCCATTCGATCAACAAATTTATTCGGCCAGCCCCATAAGTACTTCGCATATTTTAAAGGTATGTGCAGCTCCATATTATGCAATTCTTGCGGAATATATCCCGTCCAACCTAATAGTTCATATTTTAATAGAGCATTTATCATCATTTCTTTCGTTAACAGTTTCATCTCTTTATGTTTCGATCGTAAATAATTGAATCCTTCACTGTCTCCATCACCATAGACAGTAATTTTATCCAGTTGTTCCTTAGGCATTTTACTTAAATAGGTATCCCACAATACTTTTGTTGTTTCCATATCTCCATCTTTATCATGAATTAAAAACTCTTTATTAGGAAAAGCTGCAAACACCTCATCTAAGCTTGGCATCATCCCAACGCCTTTTCCACGGAACGGATAACTCTTTCCATTATCAGCCGTATATCGATAGCCAACATCAAGTTTTTTCAATTCATCCATCGTATAATCTTTCACTTCACCATTCCCATTTGTTCTATACTCTAAAGTGAAATCATGAAAAACAGCTAATTGCTTATCCTTCGTTAACTTAATATCTAATTCCACTACGTCAGCACCATAATCGAATGCTGCCTTCATAGAAGGAATGGTATTTTCTAAATAAGGGTGCTCAGGTGGATAAATGATTTCCGCTGTATTCGTATCATACTCTACTTTTGAAATATCAAAGGTTTGAGCCAATCCTCTATGAGCGAGAATCTTATAATCTGTCTCTTTCGAATAAAAAAGGCTCGTATTATTTAGCCAAACCATCGCAACAAAAAGGGTGCATACCCCCAAAATAATAGATATCCTTTGTCCTTTTCTTTTTTTCATTTATGTATCCTTCTTTCCCTATTCTTATACTAATTTACAAGTTTAAGATCCTTTTATAAGGGTATTCGAATTTTTAATCCAGTGCAATGCGGAAAACGACATCATTAATGGACGAATGTTATGGATTTAATCAAAACACGCTTTTTTTTTGCGAAATAATGGGAATGCGTTCAACTTCCCGCTTTTTGTGTTCAACTTCGGTTGTTTTGTGTTCAAGTCGGACTGCTTTCTGTTCAACTCACCACTATTTGCGTTCATTTGCTTTCCCTCGTTCTTTTATTCATGGAACAGACATTTTGACGAAAACAAAAAGAATCCATTTTGAAAAACTTCCACAAAATGGATTCTTCTTTAGCAGATTTAATTTTCATACGCACATTTATGCTCACTTATTTCCTTCCACTCAAAATCATAGCATTTCCTAATTCCTTTTTGGTCAATAAGAGCTTAGGAACATAGGGACGGTTCTCATGTTTTTGAAACACAAGAACCGTCCCCATGTCCCTTTAAAGCACTAATCTTTAATTATCAATCCCATTAGGGATGCAAACTGAATAGCCTGATATGTTGATACTTTACATCCATTTAAATCATTTATTGAAACCGTGAGCGACTCAAAATTAGATGAACTAATATCGATTCCTTTTAGGGAGGAATGTTCAAAATTCGCTCCATCAAGATTACATAATTCGAATTCAACTTTTTTAAGTTTACAGTCATAAAAATCTGTACTTTTTAATGAAGAATCTTTAAATATAACTTTTTCAAGCTTTGAATTTCCGAATGTAGCCAAGTTTAAAATCGAGTTCTCAAATTTAACATTTCCCAAGCTAGATTCTGGAAAGGTTGTACCAAGTAACTTACTGTTAATAAACTCGACTCTATGGATGGAAGAATTGCTCATATTAACATTTGAAAAATCACAATTTTCAAACCGAACATCCGTAATATCAATATTACTAAAATCTGTATTAGTAAACTTGCAATCCTTTATTACTGCATTATATAGTCGTACTCTATCGACAGCCTCATTTGTAAAATCAGATTCAGTGATGATACACATTTCGAGTATGGGGTCTTCTTCATAATAAATATCATTAAAATTCCTGGAAGATAACTCTAGCGAAATTTTTGGGATATCAATCTTCATAGTAAACCTTCTTTCGATTATTAAGTAGTTAGCTAAATCTTCCCCTACTGAAAAAGGAAAAGATGATGAAAAAAATTTTTATCCATCTCTATTATAATAGAAATATAAGAAATATAGGGACGGTTCTCCTGTTTCGAAACAAAAGAACCGTCCCCACGTTTCGTACTTTTCAGAACTGTTTTTTATAAATTTGCTTTCAGTTATACCAGTTTTTATTTTTATGCTCAATCTTTTTTCTTCTCTAGATTAATATAAAATCCGTCTTTACCAAGCCTTTTTGCTTTATATAACGCAGCATCCGCACATTTATATAAATCCTCATAGCTTTTTGTATAATTATCAACAAACGCAACGCCTATACTTGTTGAAAGCCCGTAACGGTCATGATACTCACTAAATTCCTTTCGGATATCCTCTAACAAAGACTGAAGTTTATCTGATATTCCTTCTTCTGGTGGATTTGAAGAGATGAAAACAATGAATTCATCTCCACCGATCCTTGCGACAATATCTTTTTCTCTAAAGGAAGATTTAATACAATTCGCAAATTTCTTTAACACTTTGTCTCCTTCAGGATGACCCAACTCATCATTTACCGATTTAAAATTATCTAAATCAAAAATGATCATAACTCCTTCACTAGGTTTATTTTCTAACGATCCGTTCAGACGCTTTTCCAGACCTGCTCTGTTTGTCAACTTCGTTAATGGATCGATTTCAGCTCCTTCTTGTGCAGCATGAAGTTCTTGTTCAATTTTGTTTTTTAACTTTATATCTTTCGTTTTATCTATTATCATCCCATAAAACTCATTCTCTTTATTATATGAGACGATACTAATAAATCTGTTGTCATTTAGCGCTATAATTTCTTCTTCCGAATGAGAACTTAATGATTCTATATATTTTTCAAAACCTTTAGGTGAATTGATAATTTCATTCCATGTATCATCATCAACACCTAAAATAGATTGTATATTATCAGAGAAGGATTTCTGATTTATCGCATATAGACATTCAAACACTGCCACATGACTGCCAATTGAATTAATGATTCTCGTCATTCTTTCCGATTTATGTTTGTAACTATCCTTCCAGTCATTCAAGATTGCAGTTATATGCCGAAACTCGGTGTCGTATTTCGTTTCAAATTCAATTTCATAATTTCCAGCCATCAATTCTTGAATACCAGACGCCATAGAAGAAAGATCGTTCAAGACAAATCGTCTAAGATAATATCTAATAATCATAAATACACATAGGAGAATAATCAAAATACCTATCAATAAGCAAACCATTTGTAAACATACCGACCTGAATACTTCTTTCGCATCTGAATAAGCACCTATGATCTTATCATCGATGTTTTTTGTTTTTATAAACTTCATTGAACCGTTAATTTTGATTAGTTTTCCTTCATTACAGTTATCCAATTTAGAAAGATACTCTTCTTTTGTATCAGCATTATCAAAATGTAACTGCTGTTCATTATTTTGGGTAATTCCTTCTATTTTTCCACTATTTCTATCAATAACAAAAACTGCCTTTTCAGATACTGTTGGAATATTCCTCATAATTGAAGAAATAGATTTAGCTTCTATTAGATCATCTAGAACTTTTGAATCTAATCCGATCTGAACGACAGAATATTTCTCTGATTTTGATTTTACTCCGATGTATATTTTGGGTTCATTACCCGTTATACTAATTCCATCTAACTGTACTACATTTGCTTTTTCGTCACTGTTGTCAATTAGTTCTGCAAAAACTTCAGATTCCTGATGGTTCTTTAGATTTAAACCGATAGATTCCTTCTCACTGCTGAGCACAATTTCCCCTGTATCAGCTATAAGATGAACCGATTCTACCTCCATTAGTTCCTTTATTTTTATTAGAGTTGAAATATTATAATTTCCCTCTAGGTTATTTTGTAACATAAAATCCACAGCATATGCTCTGTTCAAATAATCTTCCTCAAATAATTTTTTAGTTGCTTCTATATCTAACTTACTTTTTTCATATGAATCTTCGAATTGTTCTATCATCTCTTCTAGTTCAGAAATGGCTAATTTACTTTCTGTAAGGAAGATTATTGCCGAAAACAACGCAAATATTAGAATAGAAAGAATGCTAAAAATCAACAGCATTCTTTTAAACAATAGTTTCTCCATATTTACCTCCCAAAAGTTACCATCCTATCCAGATGGGAGTTTAAGGAATTTTTCAAATCTTTTCACCACGTAAAAAAAGCCTTTAGAGCAATTAAGTAGACATAAATATGCCTAAAAAATCAGTCATAAAGACCATGAATTTAGTTCGTTACCACATAAACTCTAGGTAAAAAAAGAATGCTAAAAATAATTACATTTATATATTCATCATACGAATTTGATGATGATTTTTCAAATTCAAAATTATCCTTTTTCAAGCATTTCCACGCGTTTCTTCATGCAAAAAAGACCGAAGGAGACTACCAGGCATATATCCTGATTTTCCTTCAAGCTTGACCATACTAAAAAAAAGTTAGCCAATTTGTATTTTGGCTAACTTTTTTGTTATGCTAATTCAATCTTCTTATTGAATATTTTATAAACTTTATTAGCTATAGCAAAAACGTTTTCATCATGACTTATAATAATGATTATTTTGTCTTTTGCCTGCTCTTTAATAGATTGTAAAATAAATCGTTCATTTATCGTATCTAAATTACTAGTTGGCTCATCTAAAATGAACACAGAGCTATTTTTCAAGAACAATCTAGCTAAAGCTAATCGTTGTAACTGACCACTAGAAATGTTAGCTGCATATTCCTGCATATAGGTATCTAGTCCGTTAGGTAAGCTGTCAATAAACTCTTGTAAACCTGCTTTTTTACATGCTATTTTTATTGTTTCATCATCGTATTGATCATGAAACATTGTAATGTTACGACGTAATGTATCCGAAAAAACAATCGTATTTGTATCAACCGTACTAAATTGTTTTCTAAATGTATTTTCTTCAATTGTATCTGAACACTCATCATTAATTTTTATTTTACCTGACATAATCGGTAAATTTTTTAACAACAAATCAATTAACGTCGATTTTCCCGTACCATTGGCTCCTTTTATCCCAATAATTTCGCCTTTTTTCCCCTCTGCGTTTACGTGTTTATATAAAAGATTTGATTCATTATAGCCAAACGAAACATCTTCAAAACGAATTGTATTTATTTCATTAATCGTCTTTGTTCCGTTCACTTCTACTTCTGGCTGCACTTGTAATACTTTCATGACACGCTTAGCACTTGCGAATGTATGAACTAAGCTAGCACTTAATTGCGAGAGAGCTAGACTAGGCCCAAAGGAAGAGAACAGCAATAAAATTGCTAATAAAGCTATTGGTCCATTAACTGAGCCATTTTGGTATAAGAATACTGATAGCACAATTTGTGAAAACACTGAGAAATATAACGCGATATCTGTTAATGACTTTAG
>JAEWIG010000331.1 GCA_023387295.1 Bacillota bacterium
TCCACATATTTTTAATAATTCTATAATCAGACATATTTTCCTGCCTACACTCTAATTCTTCGTTCTTTTTTCTTTCGTCTTTTCCTTACAATTGCTTCTATATTTTTTTACGTCATTCAACAAAAAACAATTATGAGCATCTGCAAATACCTAGAATGTAAATGTCGTCAGCTTCATTTCACTGCGCTAATGATTACTCCGTAGATCAAGGCTTGTTCAATGAAACCGACGACGATTTAGTTTTAAATACAAAAAACTTTCAACCTAAAAAGTAGGTTGAAAGTCTTTTTGAAATATCAATTCGGTTACATTTTTATAACTTTGTGTGTTCCGTCAAAAGTGAATGGACAGGCTAATAAATCCTTAATAATACTCGGACCATACTGGTTTATAAAATATAAACCATTTAATACTCGCTCCTGTGGAGAACCTGCTGGCCACAGTGCATTTTCCACCCTATCAAACTTATTGATGACTACTTCATGTTTCTTCTGTGTCACATTCTCTAGTTTATCTTCCATAAACATAATTTCTCTTATTAATCTTTCTTCGTTTTTCTTAAGTAATGGAAGAATTCCGCGATCTTTATTTCTTATATAAGACTCAATTTGCTCATAATTACGAATAAAATCTTGTTTCGTTTTTTCAAAAAGCATTTCAAGCTTGTTGTCCTTAAGGGATTGAAGATATGTTCTCTTTTCCTTCTCCGTCCCATTTGTTAATGTTTCGATTAAATCAAGACTGAGCTCATTCATATCTGTTTCAATTGAACGATCTAAAAAAGTTATGTTGATTCGCGGAACAATTGGAGGCATTTTTAATTTAAAAAATTCGAATGCTTGTTTTAGTTCTGCCCAATAGGCAATTTCTCCAGGACCCGCAATAAAAGCCAGTGTAGGGAACAACCATTCTTGCATGATCGGTCTAGTTACCACGTTATTACTTAGTTTTTCAGGAAATTCGCTTGCTATTTCAAGCATTTGATCCCATGTAAATTGTATGTGACCTTCCTTCCCAATAAATAAGTTTCTCGTAGTATCAAATTCAAGCAAAATGCGATCATTATGATTTTCATCATAATAAAACAAGTTTACAGCCTTGCTACTAATATCAATTGTATTTGCGAAGCCATTAGCTTGTAGTTCTGACTGTTGCATTTTTACTCTGTTTGTAATTTCCTCAAAATTGTTTATTTGTTGGAGAAAAAATTCTTTTTCCAGCTTACGTAGCTTTTCATCTCCAGAGTCAATGAGAAGAAGCCCTGAATCTTTAAACAGATGCATGATAATAAAAGCAAAAAAGTCTACATATGTTTTGGATTTAACAATAGCTTCTTCAAGGAATTGTAGTAACTCCTTCGTATATGTAGTTTCTCCAAATGACTGAACAATTTCTTCTACCCACTGTTTGCAAAGTTCTTGATTGAGATGAATATTCGAAACCATAGGTTTATTCAACATTTTTTCAGGATAAATCTTTTTTTCAATTTTATTATTCTTTTGAATGAATACATGGTTTACTTCTTGGTAATCATGGTCTTCTCCAGCGATCCAGAAAACTGGAACGACAGGAATATTTAATTCTTCTTCTTTTTGTTTTGCAAGAAGAATAATAGAAAGAACTTTATTAATTGTGTATAGAGGGCCTGTTAAGATACCGGCTTGTTGGCCCCCAATAACAACTGTGCTATTTGGCATTTTTAGTTTTTCTAGTGATTTTTCAACTTGATTAGAGGTAGGTAGACCAGCCATGAATTCTTCAATATGATGAGCGATCTCAGTTCTCATGAAGGATCTTTCATTTAGTTCTTCAAGACGCTTCTTATAGTCTACATGATTGTCAAAACGATAATGAAAATAGTGCTGGATCGCCTGCGATTGGGCAAGATATTCTGTAGCAAACCGGTTTGTCGCCGGTAAGGAGAGATTCAAAATCTCCATGTAAGAACTTCCTTTCTTAAATCAAATTTACCTTTTAACATTGCAATGTCTTTTATTCGAGATATTTTCCCATATGAGTATAGCATTAACTGAACCGAAAAGAAAAAAACAATGCTTGAAAGAAAAGACTAACATTACGGCATCGAAACGAAAGATGATACGCTTTGAACCAGACCGATAACGACGAGTACGATATACGCAGTAAAAAATAGTAGAAAACTAAAACGCCAATAGCCTCGAAAAACACGCGGGATATTGATTTCTTGTTTTACACGCCAATGAATTAGCACAAATATCATCGCGATAACAAGCATTGCTAGAATAATTACCCATAAGTACGATTGATTCCAAATAGTAACAATGAGATAATGCACAGAAATAATAAATAAAATTGTGCTCACATCAAGTGCGATATGAACTGATCGTTTGTGCTGATTTGTTACTTGCTTACTAATAATGAAAACAAGCAAATACCCAAGTAACGGGACCGTAATGAGCGTCGCGATGACTGCTGAAAATACAGAACTCATCCTAGATTCCTCCTTCTTCATACTCCTTTCCTTTAATCAAATAATAAAAACCATTTGCAAGAGGAGTATTGATTCCCTTTTCTTTACTTTTTTCAAGCACATACCCTAAAATCGCGTCCACTTCCGTTGGCCGTTTTTCATCCATATCTTTAAGCATCGACGATCGATTTTCGGCTGTTTTCTTACAAACATCTTCTAATTGTTCAAAAGCTCTTTCTTTGTTAGATATCTCTAGAACAGTACTAATTTCTATAAAAAGCTGTTTAAATACATGGTAATAATGTGGGTTGGCAATAAGTTCGCCGTTTTTCACGTTAAGGATCGCTGTTAATGGATTAATGACCGCATTAATAATAAGCTTCTGTATTAACATTTCATCATAATTCTCCTCAAAGAAAAAAGGAAAATCTTTTAATAGAGGTTCTATTAATTCTTTTATTTCCGCTATACACTTACCTTTGTATAATGCTATTCTTGTCCTACCCTCTCCAGTATGAATGACATGGTTTGCTGATACCTTAAGTGCCCCGTGCTCAATAGTACCAACAAAAATATTGGCACCTTCTATCCCTTTCAACCATTTCAAATGTCCCATCCCATTTTGGACAAAAAGAAGGGAATGAGAATTTTTAAGAGAGGCTTTTTTAATTACCTGTAAAACTTTATGTAGATGGTACTGCTTAACAGCAATGATTGTTAGCTCCTCTTTACCTGTCCATTCAGAAAAAACAAGAGAATGCATTCTTCCATTCATACTAACGCTATTCTTCTCAAAAACCAGGCCTTCAGAAGCAAGCTTTTCTGCCTGTTCTTTAGACCGAACGTATATCGTTACATCGTGTTTCTTAGCTAAATAATGTGCAAAAAGAAGGCCAATTGAACCGCCGCCAATAATCCCTATTTTCATAATAACCTCTTTATTTATTATGTATTTAGTCATATTTTAGCAGAAACTTCCCTACTTTGGTAAAAATGATTGTAAAAACTCGGATTTATCATAAGAAGCAATATTGGGATAGAAATGTATGAAAAAAAGGCTATCCGAAAACAAAGAGCCTGGCACCTCCAACACTTTATATAGAT
>JAEWIG010000385.1 GCA_023387295.1 Bacillota bacterium
CTTTCTGGAACGTGTGCAACTTCACCAAGTCCGTTCATGACGTGCTCGACAATTGCTTCACGGTCAATCGCATGAGTAATCGCTTGACGTACTGCTTTATCCTTGAATTTATCATCACGTTGGTTAAAGCCAAAGAATGTATAAGATAACGCTAGACCAGACTCCAAGCGAAGACCGACTCCATCAGCAAAACCTTCAACTGTTTCGACTTCAGACTGAGGAATACCCGCATAGTAATGGATATCTCCAGCTTGCAGCTGAGCCAAAATAGCATTTGCATCTGGAACAAGCTTATATGTGACTGAATCTAAATAAGGTCTTTCATTCCAATAATCTTCATTGGCAACTACCTTTACATATTCGCCATCTTTCCACTCAGAAAACTTAAATGGACCTGATCCGATTGGAGTCTTCGTATTAAATTCATGCTCTCCCATTTCTGCAACTGGAACATCTTTCAAAATATGCTCAGGAAGAATTCCGAACCCTAGACTTACAACTGGGAACTGTGCATCAACTTGCTTAAGTGTGAATTTAACAGTATATTGGTCAATCTTTTCAACCTTTTCAACATTTTCAAAATATGACTTACGTACCCCGTCATAATCTGGGCTTAATGGAATGTTGTATGTAAACACAACATCGTCTGCATCTAATGGCTCACCGTCATGGAACTTTGCTTTATCGGTAATTTTAAGCGTATGCTCTAAGCCATCAGCAGAAGCATCATATTCTACCGCTAAACCACCTCTATCAAGTCCAGTAACCAATTCAGTATCTGAACCTAATAAAGAATCAAAAAGCATCCCTTCAATGTCACTACTTGATGCATCACTAGAATACATTGGGTTAAACATTGTTGGTGAACCAGTCGATCCAATGATAAGATCCCCACCTACTTGTGGACCTTCATCCTTTGGCGCTTCTGTTGTCGGCGTTTCCGGTTTAGGTGTTTCTTCTTTTGGTGTAGTTGATGTTCCACCTGAACAAGCAGCAAGGAACATTGACAATACTAGCATTAAGCTTACTAATAGCCATGCTGGTTTTTTCATTCATCTTCCCCCTTAAGGTTATTTTTTTTATTAAAAAATCTCGTTTAAGAGAACGTCTAGTATATACCGCCCCCTTTCAGAGAATTTTTTACAAAGGACTCAAATAAAGAAATATGCAAAATTATTATTCTTTAAATAAATTGCTAGTGTATTAATATAAATGACACGCAACAAAGTGATCTTTTTTCAATTCTTTATATTCAGGTACACGTTGACTACATATTTCTGTGGCTGCTGGACATCTAGTATGAAAAACACAGCCTTGTGGTGGATTTGCCGGGCTTGGTAAATCACCTTGAAGGATTATTCTTTCTCTTGCTTGTGCTCCTTTTTTCTTGGGGACAGGCACCGCGGACATAAGTGCTTGAGTATATGGATGTAATGGCTCATCAAATAAATCTTTTTTATTGGAAAACTCCATAATCTTCCCTAAGTACATAACAGCCACACGGTCGCTTATATGACGAACAACACTTAAGTCATGAGAGATAAACACATAGGTTACCCCTAGGTCTTCCTGCAGGTCTTTCATTAAATTAATGATTTGTGCCTGTATCGATACGTCTAATGCGGAAACAGGCTCATCAGCAATGATTAAATCCGGATTAAGTGCTAGTGCACGAGCAATTCCAATTCGCTGTCTTTGCCCTCCAGAAAACTCGTGAGGATAACGATTAATAAATAGAGGATTAAACCCGACTTTTTCTAAAAGGTCTTGGAGTTTTTCCTCTCTTTCACCTCTGCTATATAGATTATGAGTAATCATTGGTTCACTTAAGATATATTTCAATGTCTTTCTTGGGTTTAACGATGCATATGGGTCCTGGAATACCATTTGAATATCTTTTCGTACTGAACGTCGAAGCTCACTCTCATTCATTTTTGAGATATTTCTACCTTTAAAAATGATTTCCCCACTGGTAGGTTCGTAAAGTCTTATTAATGTACGTCCAGCAGTTGACTTACCACAACCTGACTCTCCTACAATTCCGATCGTCTCACCTTTTTTCACTTTAAAGCTTAGGCCGTCAACTGCTTTAATAGAGCCTACCGTTTTCTGCAGGAGTCCAGCTTTAATTGGAAAATGCTTTTTTAAATCGTTAACTTCCAATAGATAATCGGATTCTAGTTGTATTTTTTGTTGTTCTACAAATCTACTTGTTGTTGGATTCATACTGTTTCCCCCTTATTTTCATGTAAAAAGCAGCGTACAGATCTAGAGCCTTTTTGGGGGATTAATGTTGGTGCATCCGTAAAACATCTTTCAAATGCATGAGGACAACGTGGTGCAAATCGACAGCCTACCGGAAAATGTTCAGGCGGTGGAACCGTCCCTTTAATTGAATAAAGTCTATCCTGGTCATCTCCCTCGATTGAGGGAATCGATCCGATTAAACCAATTGTATAAGGATGTAGCGGTTCATCAAAAAGATCATCTACAGAAGCTTCCTCTACAACTTGGCCACAATACATAACAACAACACGATCTGCCACCTCGGAAACAACGCCAAGATCATGGGTAATAATCAGAATTGAAGTTTCAGATTTATTACTTAGATCCTTCATTAAATCTAAAATTTGTGCCTGGATCGTAACATCGAGCGCCGTTGTAGGTTCATCTGCAATAAGTAGTTTCGGATTACAGCTCATTGCTATCGCAATCATTACCCTCTGTCTCATTCCTCCAGATAGTCGATGTGGATAATCATCAATGAGCGCTTCTGCACGAGAAAAGCCTACCAACTCAAGCATTTCAATCGCTCTATTTCTAGCTTCTCTTTTCGTCATTTTTTGATGATATATGAGCACCTCGATAATTTGTTCTCCGATTGTTAAAACTGGATTTAGTGACGTCATTGGTTCTTGGAAAATCATTGATATTTCATTCCCACGAATATGACACATTTCATTTTCAGTTAGCTTTACTAGGTCTTTACCAGCAAAAAGAACTTCTCCATCGACAATTTTTCCTGGTGGACTTGGAATTAATCGCATAATTGATAGGGAAGTGATACTTTTCCCTGACCCCGATTCCCCAACTAGTGCCACTGTTTCACCCTTATGTATTTTTAAGTCAACACCATCAACGGCTGGAATATTAGTTTTTTCCCTTTTAAAATATGTTTTTAGGTTTTTCACCTCTAATAATGCAGTCATAATACCCTCCGTTTAATCTTGAAAATAATAACAATTACACATTCATCGATTCTCTTCTTAATTTACAAATAATAAATACCGGACCCTATTATTTAATACACAAAAATATTTTTTAACAGAATTTCTATTTATTTTCTTAATTGGGAATGATTCGTATTTAATAGTATATTATTACAGAAAGATTACGAATTCAAGATTTTTTTTGAAATATTATATTTATTAAAGAAATTATAATTAACTAAAATATATGAAATAACAATGTTTTCAGTGTTTTTTTATATAAAAAAATGCTAGTTTGACTATCAAACCAGCATTTTCAATCATTCATATTAGAACGAAGCCTTCTGCAGGCAACAGCAATGATTGTTTCATAGATAAATTATTATCTTCAGTATATATTGTAACGATTTCATATCCAGCTGCGTATCCGAGCATTTTAGGGATATTTCTTCCGCCATATAAGATTTCATCATGTTCTTTATCTGTCTTCTTTATTTGTAATTTCTCTTGGATATATCTTTCCCAATAATTTAGAATTTCTTTTCTAGTATAATAAGTACACCATTTTGCACGATAACTAGGACCACAGCATTCTTCTACTGCATTTTCAGCAAGCCCCTCCATAATAAGAGAATCAAGTAGAGTAAACTCCTCCATGCTTTTATTCTGTTTGTTAATTCGGCAAGTATGATGATATTCATGTACTAACAGGGCTTCAATTTCTTTCTCATCTTCAAGTGGGGACAAAAACAGAAATAGCTTATCGTTAAATGCAATACCTGATTTTACGTCTTGTCTAGCCGAAAATAGCTGATTCATTATTGCAATTGGAAAAATATATATAGGTACGTTCGGGCCATTCCATTTTCGACGATATTTATTAAACAATTCATCGGTTTTTTCCCAAATACCTTGTTTTTTCATGTTTCCAAAGTTTGCATATGACCTTCGATTTGGTTTATACATTCCATATCTCATCAAATATTCATATATTTTTTGAGAATCATCTTCAGAAAATGATGTTTTAACATGCTGACAAATTTTTATTGGATCATCAAAATCCTTATCGAGCCAATTATCTGTTCGAATCACCCCATATACTCATCACCTTTTCACTGAATTTTCCAAGAAGACTTTTAGAAAAAATAAAGTCCAGTATAGTTTATGAGGCATTTATCAGATGTTTCATGCAACGTTTGAAATTTAGGAACTAAAAAAGGCTAAATCACAAAATGATTTAACCTTAAACTTTCTCTAGATTATTCGTATTTTTTGAATGCTATTGTTGCGTTGTGTCCACCAAAACCTAGTGAGTTACTTATCGCCGCTTTCATTTCTTTCTTTCTTGCTTCATTTGGTACATAATCTAGATCACATTCCGGATCTGGTGTTTCATAATTAATTGTCGGAGGTAGGACGCCTTCTTTTAAAGCTAAGACGGTAAAGATTGCTTCGATTCCACCCGCAGCACCAAGAAGATGCCCAGTCATCGATTTTGTTGAGCTTACAGCTAACTTATAAGCATGGTCACCAAATACTTCTTTTATCGCCATTGTTTCATACTTATCATTATAATCCGTGCTCGTGCCATGTGCATTAATATAATCTATGTCCTCCGGTACTAAATCACCATCAGCAATGGCCATTTTCATCGCCCTTGCTCCACCCTCACCCGCAGGTGCCGGTGCCGTAATATGATAAGCATCTCCCGTAGAACCATAGCCAACGATTTCTGCATATATATTAGCCCCACGAGCAAGTGCATGCTCCAGCTCTTCAAGAATAACGATACCTGCTCCTTCACCAATAACAAAACCATCACGATTTTTGTCAAATGGACGACTAGCTGTTTTCGGGTCTGGGTTCGTTGAAAGTGCTGTGTTGGCACAAAAGCCTGCAACTGACATTTTTGTAATCGGTGCCTCTGCACCACCTGTTACCATTGCATCTGCATCTCCACGCTGAATCACCTTAAATGCATCGCCAATAGAATTTGTACCTGTTGCACATGCTGTAACCGTACATGAATTAAATCCTTTTGCCCCTAAAGTAATCGATACTTGTCCTGCTGCCATATCCGGAATCATCATTGGGACGAAAAACGGACTTACTCTTCTATAGCCACGGTTTAAAAAGGTTTCATATTGACTTTCAAATGTCTCCATTCCGCCAATACCAGAACCAACCCAAACTCCTATTCGGTGAGCATTTTCATCATTAATGATTAATCCGGCATCCTTAACTGCCATTAACGATGCTGCTACCGCATAATGTGTAAAACGGTCCATTTTCCGCGCGTCTTTTTTATCAATGAATTCTTCAACATTAAAATCCTTTAGTTCTGCAGACACCTTTGCTGGATATTCATCTGCATTTACTCGTGTTAAAGGCCCCACTCCTGAAACACCAGCTAATATATTTTTCCAAGTCGTTTCTACATTGTTTCCAAGTGGAGTTACAGCACCTATTCCTGTAACGACAACTCTTCTCTTATCCATTATTGTTTATTCTCCTTTTCATAAATGGTAATTTGAAAATGACTATGAATTTTAATTAGGATTATTTGCCCCATCGCATGGCAATGGCTCCCCATGTTAAGCCGCCACCAAAACCAACCATTACAATTAAATCATCATCTTTTATTTTCCCAGCTTCTAGCTCTTCCACAATTGAGATTGGAATGGATGCAGCTGATGTATTGCCATATTTATGAACCGTTTTTGACATTTTTTCTTCGGGTAGCTCTAATCGTTGACGTGAAGCTTCCATAATACGAATATTCGCTTGATGTGGAATGAGGAAATCTACATCTTCTTTAGTAAGGCCAGCCTTGTCTAATACATTAATACAGCTGTCGCCCATTTGACGGACAGCAAATTTAAACACTTCTCGCCCATTCATAACGATATACTCCTCTTGGTATAAATGCTTGCCACCTCGGCCATCCGCACCAAGTTCAAAGGATAAAATTCCGCGACCTTCAGAGACAGGACCAAGAACAGCCGCGCCCGCTCCGTCTCCAAATAAAACAGCTGTATTCCGATCATTCCAATCAGTAATTTTCGAAAGTTTCTCAACACCTACTATTAAAACATACTTATATGTGCCACTTTCTATAAATTGTTTAGCTGTAATTATACCATACATAAAACCAGCACAAGCAGCGCTAACATCCATTGCTGCCGCATTAAAAGCCCCTAATTTTTCTTGGATCATGGTTGCTACTGATGGAAATGGCTGGTCAGGTGTAACGGTTGCAACAATAATCATATCAATTTCTTCAGGATTTATCTGTGCATCAGCAATTGCATTCTTCGCTGCTTCATAAGCTAAATCGGAAGTATCCGTATCATCATCGGCAATTCTTCTTTCCTCTATTCCTGTTCTAGTTCGAATCCACTCATCGGATGTATCCATTATTTTTTCAAGGTCTTTATTCGTAACAATTTTCCCTGGTAAACATCTACCAATTCCAATTATTCCTGCGTTCATCTAATCCCTCTCCTTAACTTGTTATTCATGAAGAATGTATCAATATCACTATTTTATATTATTATCAATTATTATGACTTGGTACTAATTTTATCAAAAAACTTCTTCAATGTACAACGTTTTCTCCCCTCAATAAAAAAAAGAACCACCAATTAGATTGGCTGGTCCTCATTCATATGTATATTCATAAAAGAATTAGCTAGTATGACTTTTTTTCAGTTGTTTAACTCATTCGGAAGCTTTCCGCTTTTTTTATACTCTTCAATCGCTTCGTTTATTGTGTTAATGTAGGCTTGGTCTACATTTGAACTGAACTTGCCGAGTGAGATTACACCATCTTGAAAATCAAACGAGAGGTTTCCTGAAGGTAGCTCTCCTTTATTAAACTTCTCGGCAACTAATTCATATAGAGCATCAACATGCTGAACTGTACTAGTTAAGACAACAGACTCTCCTAGATCAGACTGATCAGAAATATAACCTATTGCATAATGACCTTTTTCTTTTATTTTTTCTATTACATTTACGTTATAGCCATCTCCAGCAGGATAGATGACGTCAGCACCCTTTGCGATAAGCTTATCGAGCATGATGTTTGCCTTTTGATTATCATCCCAGTCACCTGTATATTCAATTATTACATTAACATCTTGATTTTGGTAATTTGCTCCTTTATAAAAGCCTTCTAGCTCAGGCTGCCATTCAAAGGCGGCAATGATCCCAACCGTATTAGTTTTTGTCATATAACCTGATATCATCCCACCAAAGAAACCCATTGCGTAGCCTTCAAAATTTATGCTTGTAACATTAGAGTTTTCAGCATCGCCATTAAAGCAAACAAAGTGAATATGTGGATACTTATTAGAAATTTGATTGAAATACTCCGCATATTCATTCCCATGTCCGAAAATAATATTTACGCCTTTCTGATCAAACTCCTTTACCGCTCTCTCTACAACAAGCTCAGAGTTCATACCTTCTTTATAGTAAACTTCTACATTATAATGGGATTGAATCTTTAACATTCCTTTATAACCTTTTGTTCCCCAAACCTGGTCATTAACTGTATCTGGGACTAATAAGCCAGCCTTTTTTAGATTACCAGATGACATTGGTTGTCCACAGGAAGCCAATAAGAAAAGGCATAGAAGAAGAACCCCATACCGTTTTATCAATATTTGCAACTTCATAGTTCCGCCTCTCGATTTAAGCCACATCAAGATTTCCCTCTTTCTATTTAATACTTTTAGATCCAGGAGAAATGGCCCAACTATTCTCATTCTACCCTTTACCGAAAAAAAAGGAAAAGTCTTTTTTACCATATTAGTAAAAATTACCCTTTTGATAAAAAGATTATATGCTTTTTCTGCTCTTCCATTCCTTTAGAAATGAATTGACTACTTTTTACAATCTTCATTGTTATATCCTTCGTTTCAATCACACTGTTTTTTTCTTGGAAGGAGATTTCCTTTAATGGGATAGCGAGAAATTGTGCACATTTTAGCCATTGGTCCTCTGTTTCACTTTTTAGGAGGTACGAAGCAACAGGATTGTCGATAAGGTTAAGAGATGTATTAACAACATCATCGATATAGATGGCATCATGAGTCCATTCTCTCTCATTTAAGCAAAGCTTTTCTACTTTATGAAGTTTTTTTAGAAGGGCTTGTTGGTACAGAAAGATATTAGACTGCCACGGACCATATATTGTAGGAAGGTAAATACGATAACAAGGAAATCCTTGAAGAAACTTGAAATTCCCTTGCTCTGTTGGTGATAACCATTGAACAGGAAGAAGCATGATAATGGAAGAATTCGTCTCTTTTATTACTTGTAAATTTCTTCGAAAAAAATCTTCTACTAGGCTATGCTTATTAAAGAATCCAGCCTGCTTTCTTATATAAAAATCATAGTAATCAATAATCACAACTGTTTGCTCGACAATATTAGCAAGTGGTAGCCACTGCTCCATTTCAACTTCACTAAAATTCGCATTTCTTCCGATTGTCAAACGCTTATCTATCATATAGTCCTCATTTTCTTGTTGAGAGTCGTTAATTCCTACTACTTCCATTCCTTTTTCAAGCAAACTCATACAAAAATGAAAGCCCACAAATTCAAACGTTCCAAAAATAACTGCCTTGTCCATAATGAAGCCCTCCTGAACTATATCGCAAATTAACGGGCGGTTGACCCACACTAATTGAAGTTTCACTTTATCAGTGTATCCTATGCGGTAAAACGGAACTTTATTTCTTAATACCACATGTTTATAAATTTATTAGGTTATGTTAAGATTAATAGGGATTTTATTTTGCTGAGGTGAAAACGATGAAATACTTAGTTACATTTTTTTGGACATTTCTTCTAGTTCAAATGGCCACTTATGTTGTAAGCTCTATGATAGGCATTGGTTTTGATTTTCAAACTGGTTCAATCCTAGCTGTTGTATTTACAATTTTACTTTTTGTCCTTTCAGCTATTATTCCTGAAGGTCCAAGTGAAAAAGAAGCCATTCACTAAGAGAAGCAATAAAAATGAGGGTATCCTTGACTGGATACCCTCATTTTTATTGAATTTGGAGTTCAATTTCTCCGTTGTTCACTGTAATAAATACCTTGCTAAAATCTGTGATTTTACCAGCAATAATCTTCCGCGCTAATTTTGTTTCGACATTTCTTTGAATATACCGCTTTAATGGCCGTGCCCCATAGACTGGGTCAAAACCACTTTCTGCAATGAATTCTTTAGCAGCTTCATCAATCGTTAACTCAATATGCTGATTTGTTAATCTATCCTGTAGCTCTTTTACAAGCTTTGTAACAATTTCTTTAATTTCCTTTAAGGCTAATGGCTTAAATAATGTGATCTCATCAACTCGATTTAGAAACTCAGGTCGAAAATGTCCACTTAAGTGTTGCATCACTTTATTCCTAGTTTCTTCATTTATATACTCTTCTTCTTCAACGCGGTCAAGCAACAATTGTGAACCAATATTAGAGGTCATAATAATGACAGTGTTTTTAAAATCTACTGTCCGTCCTTGAGAATCTGTAATCCTTCCATCATCGAGCATTTGCAATAGGATATTAAATACTTCAGGATGTGCTTTTTCAATTTCATCTAGAAGGATGACTGAATACGGCTTTCTTCTGACTGCTTCTGTTAATTGCCCACCTTCTTCGTAACCAACATAGCCTGGAGGAGCCCCGATTAACCTTGAAACAGCATGCTTCTCCATGTATTCAGACATATCGATGCGAATAATCTGTTCTTCACTATCAAATAAACTTTGTGCTAAGGCCTTTGCAAGCTCTGTCTTTCCTACCCCTGTTGGGCCTAAAAATATAAAGGAGCCTATTGGACGGTTCGGGTCTTTAATTCCTGCTCTCGCTCGAAGAACTGCATCAGATACTAGCTGAACGGCTTCATCTTGTCCGATTACTCGCTCATGAAGGATGCTTTCAAGGCGAAGCAGCTTCTCTCTCTCTCCTTCAACAAGCTTTGCAACTGGAATGCCCGTCCACCTTGCAACAATGCCGGCAATTTCCTCCTCCGTTACCTCTTCCTTCAAAAGACGATCTCCACTAGTATTATTCACTTCACTCTCAAGTACTTTTAGTTCCTTTTCAAGTTCTGGAATCCTACCGTGACGAAGCTCAGCAGCTTTATTTAAATTATATTCATTTTCAGCTGTTTCAAGTTCACGACGCAATTTCTCTAAGTTCTCTCTTTTTTCTTGTACTTTTTGAATTGCTTCTTTCTCTAACTGCCATTTTGCTGTCATGGACCCTGCATTTTCCTTCTGCTCAGCCAGTTCCTTTTGTAAAAGAAGTAATCTCGCTTTACTTGCTTCATCACTTTCTTTCATTAATGCCGCTTCTTCAATTTCAAGCTGCATAACTCGTCTTGTTACTTCATCCAGTTCAGAAGGCATAGAATCAATTTCTGTTCGAATCATCGCACAAGCCTCATCCACTAAGTCAATCGCCTTATCTGGCAAAAAACGGTCTGAAATATAGCGATCTGATAAGGTAACGGCAGCAACGAGAGCACGATCATGAATATTAACCCCATGATGAATTTCATATCTTTCCTTCAAACCACGCAAAATAGAAATCGAATCTTCCACGTCTGGTTCTTGGACTAATACTTGCTGGAATCGTCGTTCTAGCGCAGGATCCTTCTCAATATATCTTCGGTGTTCATCAAGTGTTGTCGCACCGATACAATGTAGTTCCCCACGTGCAAGCATTGGTTTAAGCATATTTCCAGCATCCATTGCCCCATCTGTTTTGCCTGCGCCCACAATCGTATGAATCTCATCAATGAATAGGAGAATTCTTCCTTCACTCTTTTTTACTTCATTTAAAACAGCTTTTAACCTTTCTTCGAATTCTCCTCTAAACTTTGCTCCTGCGATTAATGCACTCATATCTAAGGAAAAGATGGTTTTATCCTTTAAACCCTCAGGAACATCTTTACGCACTATTCTTTGTGCAAGCCCCTCTACAATGGCGGTTTTCCCGACACCCGGCTCACCAATCAATACAGGATTGTTTTTAGTTTTTCGGGAAAGAATCCGAATAACATTTCTAATTTCACTATCTCTTCCGATAACAGGATCTATCTTTCCTGCTCTTACTTCTTCTACTAAATCTCTTCCATACTTCTTTAATGCTTCATAGGTTGCTTCTGGATTTTGGGATGTCACTTTTTGATTCCCCCTTATTTCACTTATTGCTTGTTCAAGCTTAGCCCGGTTTACTCCTTCTGCTGTTAAAATATTCGCTATCTCTGAATGCTGTATGTTAACTGACGCTAATAAAACATGCTCGACCGATAAATATTCATCTCCAAATTTTTTCATGATTGCTTCTGCTTCAGCTAACAGTCGCTGAAGAGTTCCTGTAATATATAGCTTGCCTTGTTCAATTCCACTTCCAGTAACCTGTGGTTTTTTCTGTAATAAATTGTTTAAAACGCTAATGAACTTTTCAGTGGAAAGCTTTACTTTTTTAAGTATAGAAGCAAGCAGACTATTTTCTTGCTCTAATAGCGCAATAAACAAATGGATATCATCAACTTCTTGATGCTGATTACGAATCGCTATCGTTTGGGCATTCATTATGGCATCTTGCATCTGCTCTGTCATCCTATTTAAGTCCATGCTTTAGCCTCCTCTTTGACCTTTCTTGACCTTTGAATTCATTATAACATATGAAAAACCATCCACAAAGGGATGGCTCAATTTTATCTACGTAAAAAATCGTCATCGGATTCATTGAACAAGCCTCGACGTGAACGAAGTAGTCGCAAGCGCAGTGAAGTGAAGCCGATGACCTTTTACATATAGTTTATGATTCGTTACGGTTTTCTTTGATAGGTCCATACTCGATTGTGATTAGAGTTTTCTGGAAAACGGTCTCCAGCCTTGAGCTTTATCATTTGTGGATTTTTTACATTACTACCTGTTTCGCCTTCCTCAATATAAACTCCATTGTTTGGTGCGTGCTGTCCGGCTTTAAATTGACGATTTTGTCCCATATAAAAATCACTCCTTCATTGGTGATTAACATTTTTATTATTTCCAATGAAGGCTTTTACATGAATGAATTTTTATCCAGCTATAATATTTCTGAAAGCAATGCTTTTTGCACATGTAGTCTATTTTCTGCTTGTTGAAATACAGCAGAATTTGATCCATCTATGACACTTGCAGAGACTTCCTCACCTCTATGAGCTGGCAAACAATGAAGGAAAACGAAATCATGCTTCGCATTTTCAACCAATTCATCATTAACTTGAAAATTCCGGAAATTATTCAATCGTTTTTCATTCTCTGCTTCCTGCCCCATACTCGTCCAGACATCTGTATAGATTGCATCCGCACCTTTTACCGCTTCTATAGCATCATTCGTTATCACAATTTTCGCCCCACTTTCTGCTGCAAAGTGGTGTGCTTGACTAACCACTTTACTGTTAGGCTCATATCCCACAGGGGTAGCAATCGTAATATCCATCCCTAGTTTTGCAGAGGCAATCATTAAGGAATGAGCAACATTATTCCCATCTCCTACATAAACAAGCTTTTGACCAACTAACTCTCCTTTTTTCTCCAATATCGTCAGTAGATCTGCAAGCGCTTGGCATGGATGGTATAGGTCGGTAAGTCCATTGATAACAGGAATTGTTGCATGATAAGCTAGTTCCTCTATCATTTGATGAGAAAACGTTCGAATCATTATGGCATCTATATAGCTAGAAAGTACCTTTGCGGTGTCCGCGATCGATTCACCTCTGCCTAGCTGAAGGTCTTGGCTATTTAAGTATAAGGCCTGACCGCCAAGTTGAAGCATCCCTGCTTCAAATGATACCCTTGTTCGAGTGGATGATTTTTCAAATATCATCCCTAATATTTTCCCCTTAAGTGGTTCAATATTATCGCCAAGTAATGAAGCGGTTTTCATTTTTTTTGCTTTTAGTAGTAATCCGTAAATAACCTGTGGTGAAAAATCAGCTAATGTTAAAAAATCTTTGCCTTTAATATTTAATTTTGTTTCAGTAATGGGGAAGGATATCATAAATTCTTCACTCTCCTAATTTTTTTATTTCAAATAATGATCATTTATTTCCTTTTTCGACAAATCTTATTTCCCAAGCAATACTTAGTTGAATAAATATAAATTATAATTGATTTTTATGCATAGTTTTGATAAAGAATCAGCCTAGACGGCTGTTTTGGAGTGTTTATTAAAAACAGTTGAAATAATATTTACTGCTTCATCTATTTCTTCTTTCGTTACTGTTAAAGCCGGTAGGAATCTTATTACATTTGTTCCTGCAGGAAGAACCAATAGACCGTCTGCTCGTAATTCCTTTAAGATAGCGGGAAGGTCAAGAGTTGTTTCTATTCCCAACATCATTCCTAGCCACTTTATCGTTTTGAGCGTAGGTAGAGAACTTAGCTTCTCTGAAAGCTGCTCGAATAAATAATTGCTGTTTTCTTGAACATTAGCTAAAAATTCTTGCTGAAAAATGGTTTCCATTGTTGCAATTGCTGCTGCAATTGCAAGTGGGTTTCCTCCAAAGGTTGAACCATGGCTTCCTGGATTAAATACATCTTCGAGCGCTTTTTTTCCGATAACTGCCCCGATTGGTAAGCCATTGCCTAACCCCTTTGCTGAAGTAATAATATCGGGGGATAGTTCAAAATGCTGAAATGCAAATGGCTTCCCAGTTCGACCCATTCCCGTTTGAATTTCATCAATAATGAGGAGAGCTCCATTTTCTTTACAAACCTTCTCCACCACTGTTAAAAAGGCTTCCTCCGCGAGATTAATTCCACCTTCTCCCTGAACAACTTCAAGCATGACAGCGGCTGTTTCAGTATCAATTTCATTTTGTAAAGCTGCTATATCATTAAATGGGAGATAAACAAATGTTTCAAGCATCGGTCCAAAGCCTGTTTTTATTTTCTCCTGACCCGTTGCTGACATTGTTGCGAATGTGCGGCCGTGAAAGGAGTTAACAAACGTAATGAATTTTTTTCGTCCTGTTGCTTTTCTTGCGAGCTTAATGGCAGCTTCATTGGCTTCTGCCCCACTATTTGTAAAAAACACTAAATCCATATTAGCTGCGTTTGCTAACAGCTTTGCAGCACGTTCTTGCTCACCTTGAACAAATAAATTAGACACATGCCAAAAGCGGTTAAGCTGAGTACTTATCGCTTCTTGGACAACTTCAGGTCGATGACCAAGATTGCAAACCCCTATTCCCGATGTAAAGTCTAAATAGCGTTTTCCATCTTTTCCGATAAGAATACTCCCTTTTGCATAATCTGGTTCTACTTCCCATCGAGAATAGGTCGGAAATAAATGACTCATCTAAAAGCTCCCACCTTTGTATTAATTTCTGTTCCTGTCCAAACTTCTTTTGAAAAAAACAGCTTTTTTCCTGAAACAATCTTTACACTTTGAAGTCCTTTATTTATTGCCCCAACGGCTGAGGTAACTTTCGGAATCATTCCGCCCGTAATTTCTCCCTCATGAATGTATTGTTCAATTTTTTTTGTATCTATTTGCTGAACCAATTTTCCCTGAATCATTATTCCTTCCACATCTGTGACAAATAAGCAGTGGTCTGCATGGATAGCATTCGCAATAGCTGCCGCTGCAAAATCAGCATTAATATTCAGCTTCGTGCCATTTTTAGTAGAACCAATTGGAGTGATGACGGGGATATAATCCTCTCCCATAAGGATAGAGATAATCTCAGTATTCACTTTTACGATTTCACCAACAAACCCAAGGTTCTCTTGATCAATAAAGTCAGCCTGGAGAAGGTGTCCATCACTACCGTTAAAGCCAATTGCCTTAAATCCAAATGAATCTAGCATTCCAACAAGCTTTCTATTTGTTTTACCGGATAAAACCATTTCTACAACTTCCATCGCTTCTAGTGTCGTTTTTCTAAGACCGTTTTTAAACTCATGTGGAATTTTATATAAATCGAGAGCTTGATTTATATCTGGGCCACCCCCATGTACAATTAGGACCTGATAACCTTCTTCTTTTAATTCTTTCAGACTATTAAAAAAAGCAGGCGTCAATTCATTAATAATACTTCCACCGCATTTAATTAATACTGTTTTCATCCGATTTCAACTCCTAAGAGCGATAGTTAGCATTAATTTTCACATAATCATATGATAAGTCACAGCCCCATGCTTTCCCTTTTCCGGTTCCAAGATGTAAATTTACTATTATATGAATGGTCTTATTTGATAAATACGCAGATGCTTCTTCCTCAGAGAACGCCTGTGGCTCACTATTTTTTAACATTGTAATTGGTCCTATCGCAATATCGACTAATAATGGATTGATTACTGCATTACTTTGTCCGATGGCACTTATTATTCTTCCCCAGTTTGCATCTTCACCGTGCACCGCGGTTTTTACAAGGTTCGATCCAACAATTTGCTTTGCAGCCATCCGTGCATCCAGATCACTCATTGCTCCTGTTACTTCAACCTCAATTAATTTAGTTGCTCCTTCTCCATCCTTCGCAATTTGTTTTGCGAGGCTTTCGCAACTTTTTGAAAGTAATTCGAGAAAAACACCCCAATCTGGATGTTCAGGAGTAAGTGTTTGATTTTCACTTTTTCCATTCGCCATTACGAAAACTGTATCATTTGTCGATGTATCTCCATCAACGGTAATTTGATTAAAGGTTGTATCTGTTATTTCCTTAAGGGCCATTTGTAAATAATTACTTTCTATATTGACATCTGTTGTTATAAACGCAAGCATTGTCGCCATATTTGGATTTATCATTCCTGATCCCTTTGCTGCCCCTCCCATAAAAACCGTTTTCCCATCGATTACTGCAGAATAACAGCAGTTTTTCATAACAATATCTGTTGTTAAAATGGCTGTTTGAAAAGCTTCTACATTTGCATGCTCATTTCCAGGTGAGAGCATTTGTAGTCCATCATGGATTTTTTCCATTGGCAAAAATTCACCAATTACCCCTGTCGATGCAACACCAACATGATGCTCCTGTAATCCAAATTGCTCTGCTGTCCACTTCCTCATTTGATAAGCATCGTTTAGTCCTCGCTCACCAGTACAAGCATTTGCACAAGCACTATTCACGATGATCGCTTGAATTAGTCCTTCTTGCGCTATACTCGCCTGTGTAACTTTCAATGGGGCTGCTTGAAACTTGTTTGACGTATAAACAGCTGCACAATTCGCAGGCTTTTCACTAATAATAATTCCTAAATCTTTTTTCAGATATCTCAGTCCTGCGTGTACCCCGTCTGCTACAAAACCTTTTGGTGTAGTAATACTTCCATCCACTACCACTTCTACTGCCGATACATTTGACAATGCTTGCATTATTATTCCCCCCTTATGGATACAAAGGTATGAAATTGAGTCCTATATTGTCCTTCAACCCATACATAATATTTGCGTTTTGTACAGCCTGCCCAGCTGCACCCTTCATTAAATTATCGATGACCGTAATAATCGTTAGTCTTCCTGTTCGCTCATCAGCATGAACGCCAATATCACAATAATTCGAACCTGCAACCTCTTTAACTGATGGAAAGTTGTTTTCCGGTCGAATGCGAATAAATGGATGTTCTCGATATGTTTCCTTGTAGAGCTCTAACAATTGATTTGTCGTATATTCTATTACTAGCTGCACATAGCTTGTAACTAAAATCCCTCTTGTTAATGGTAATAGATGTGTCGTGAACGTTATCGGTTTAATTTCGCTGTTCCAATTTATAAGCTGCTGTTCAATTTCTGGAGTGTGTTGATGTTCGTTTACTTTATACACCTTAAAGTTTTCGTTCGTCTCTGAATAACTTGTATTTCTAGATAATGACCTGCCTGCCCCTGAAACGCCCGATTTC
>JAEWIG010000387.1 GCA_023387295.1 Bacillota bacterium
GGTAGATTCCATTAAAATTGAATCCACCTCTTCTTAATTTTTTTACAACAGGGTTATTTTTTTGTTAAGCTTCCTTCTCCTAGTGACAAAGCTGCCCATGCTGTCTCATCCGCAAAAAATCTTGACCAGCTCGCTACCCCAGCTAATTCATATTTCTTTGCTAAATCTCTTCTTTTTTCAAGTGAAAGCTCATCCTCTAGCCATATTTTATACGTTGCCTTTTCTTCCTCTGAATAGATTTCTGCATAGTTTTGTCCGCTAGCTTCATCATATATTGGAACTAAATTATTTTTTTCAAGCCATTCCTTCACTTTTTCCATTGATAGTGCCTTAGAGGAAACTTCACCACTATCCTTCACTTCCCAAAGTCTAGCATATAAAGGAACACCCAAAATTAACCGATCGTTCGGTACAACTTCTAGAAGACGCTGCAAGTTGCTTTCAACCCATGGGAGACTCGCTACACTCCCTGCTTTTGGAGATGAACCCCAATGCTCGTCATAGGCCATGACGACAAGGTAATCAACAATTTCCGCCAGTTTTTCCCGCTCATAAAAAGCTGACCAATTGCCGCTAGAAATAAAAGTAATATCCATTGAAACGACTAATCCTGCTTCATGAAAGTATGGTACAGCTTCACGTACAAATTGGGTAATAAGAGGACCGTCAACTGGATTAACGTTTTCGATATCAATGTTAATACCATTTAACTGATATATCTTACTAAAATGAAGCAGCTGGCGAATTATCTTTTGCCGAGTTTCAAAGTTTTTAAAGGCTTCATGAGTTAAATTTGGATCAAAAGCATTTGAAAATAATCCCCAAACTTGATAGCCTTGTTTCTGAGCCCAATTAACAAAATCAAGAGAGCCAAGGTTTTTTATCGACCCTTCAGCATTAGCTAGCTCAAACCATGTAGGAGAGATAACATTTACTCCAGGCATAGATGGTATTTTTGAAGTGTCAGGATTTTTGGTATAAACAGCCTCCCAAGTTAATTGGATCGGTCCTTCAATTATCGGAACAACTGGTTTAGGTACCTCATGCATCGTTACAATTGTTTCGGTCGAATCCTTTTTTACATAGTCCTTTTTCAAATAGCCTGCAGAACCATTTTCCTTTCTTACAAAATAGTAATCTTCCTTTTCACCTTCAATATAAATCATCTCTTCCTGCCCTACTTCATCTGTATATGGAGATTGCAGGGTTGCATCTGTTCTTAATCTGAGCTTTTCCTCGTTAATTTTTTTATTTTCAACTACTCCTTTTTGGATTTCTTCTCCATCTTCCCTAATCCAAATCGCACCTGAGTCTTTCAAGACCTTGAAATCAATCGGATAATACGTTAATAACGGTTCAATGGCTAAATACATTTCATTATCCTTTTCTTTAAAGATCGAAAAATGTAGCTGAACAGGCTCCTCATTTACGAAATATGTAAGTGATTCTGATGGCATTTGCACAACCTTATTTTTCGTCGTGAGAATAATAGAATTTGATTTTTCATCATATGTTAATGATTCATCAATAAAATCTTTTAAGAAGGATAGCGGTAAATAAACACTATCTCCTTCCACAATCGCATTACCCTCCTGCTTTCCTTTAAATAAAATCGGATTCTCTCCTTCGAAATAAGCTGTCTTTTCTACGGATGCGAAAGGATATAAAAATAGTAAAATACTAGAAATGATTAACAAAAACGAAAACAAAAGTCCAGAAATCAACCATATTTTTTTCGGAGCTTTCGGTTTGTAATACTCTACACGACCCATTCCCTTCTTTCCTCCTATCAAATTCTATGTTGAATTTATATAATATTATAGAGATAACTCCCTCTCTTTTATAACAAACGAAAACAATGATTGCAAAGTTTCAATTAAATTGTCGAAATAAAAATCTTCCCTATCGAATCATTATTCCATTTCAGTTTTATATTGTGCATGATACAATATAATAACTGTACATATTGTTAGAAGGAGAGTTTTCATGGTAACAAACGCAATAATTATTGTTCTAGCTTATTTACTCGGCTCCATTCCCTCTGCCTTAATCGTTGGAAAAGTTTTTTATGGAATTGATATTCGAGAACATGGTAGTGGAAATTTAGGTGGAACAAATACGTTTCGAATTTTAGGAAAGAAAGCAGGAATGGCTGTAACGATTGCAGATATATTAAAAGGTACGCTCGCAGTATTATTGCCTTTATTCTTCAGCGCTGATTTGCATCAGCTAATAGCTGGGGTTTTTGCTGTAATTGGTCATATGTATCCTGTATTTGCTAAATTTAAAGGTGGAAAGGCTGTAGCTACATCTGCCGGTGTCATCTTAGGGTATGCTTACCCTATGTTCTTACTATTGTTCATCATTTTCATTATTTGCTTATATGTGACAAAATACGTTTCACTTTCATCCATGCTTGTTGCTATAGCAGCAGTAATTTATTCGATTATTGCTAGGGATATCCCGCTGATCATTGTCGTTTCTATGTTGGCCATATTTGTTTTTTATCGACATCGAGCGAACATAAAAAGAATTCGGAATAAAACGGAACCAAAAATTAAATGGTTATAACAATTTGTCGTAATTGGTCAAATAACCATGAAAGCAGCAGAGATGGTATATCTGCTGCTTTTTTCGTTCTAATTAAAGAAATATTATGTTCGTTATTGATAACTTATTTTTTTCTGTTATTATATAT
>JAEWIG010000026.1 GCA_023387295.1 Bacillota bacterium
ATCTATACCTTCTTTTGAAGAAATACCTGAGCAAGTCTTTGAAGAAAAACCTATACAAGTCTATGAAGAAAAAACTACTTTTCTAGATGAGGAAAGACCAAACTCTAATACTGTTGAATGGGATGAAGTTGAAGAGTTTAATGAGACAACACGAGTTCCGCCCCTATATCCCATTGGGCAAATGCATGGAACTTACATCTTTGCTCAAAACGAAAAGGGTCTCTATATTATAGACCAGCATGCTGCTCAAGAAAGAATTAAATATGAATATTTTAAAGAAAAAGTGGGACATGTAGAATGTGAGCTTCAGGAGTTGCTCATTCCCCTTACTTTTGAATACTCAACAGATGATTATATAAAGATTGATGAAAATATGCACGAGCTTGAAAAAGTAGGTGTTTTTCCAGAGCCATTTGGTCATAACAGTTTTATCATTCGCTCACATCCACAATGGTTTCCTAAGGGAGAGGAAAAGGTCATCATCGAGGATATGATCGAGCAGCTTCTTTCCATGAAAAGAGTCGATATTAAAAAGCTAAGGGAAGAAGCAGCGATCATGATGAGCTGCAAAGCTTCAATAAAGGCAAATCGTCATTTGCGAAATGACGAAATCCAAGCATTACTGGATGAACTAAGACAAACATCCGATCCATTTACATGCCCACATGGGCGGCCCATCATCATTCACTATTCAACTTATGAGATGGAGAAGATGTTTAAACGAATTATGTAATATTAAATATAGAAGAATCCTTGATAAATTTAGGTTCTATAGGCTGTAGATATACTCGACGAAATAGAGTTTGTCTATAGCCTTTTTTCATTTACATAATACTATCCTAGCTTAAATGGTAAATATTAGATGGTTATAAATGTGAAATATTAGTAGGTATGTAATGTTCAAATGAATTATTGAGTTTACCTACAAATAAAAAAAGAAAGAGCTGTTTACTCTTCCTTTTTATCAAAGTTAACAAAATCTAATTTTGATGAGATTTCTCTTAGTATTTGATTTCTTTCTTTTTGTGATTTGATAAGGCTAATACAAAACCAAAGAGAAAAACCAATAATAGCTAAATAAATTAGCAGAAGTAAGAACGGTAGAAACATACCTATCAATTCCATGGCAGCATGACCACCTTTATGTATAATTTCCTTATTATAACATATGTGAAGGGATTCATGATTATGAAACAAAAAAGTAATGGAGTGAGCTTTTTTAAAAAATCCTATTCATCCAGCAAAAGTTTTATAAAAAAAGAACGTAATGTCTAGTTTATAGGATAAAAGTCACGGAATAAATTTCTGTAATCCGTTTAAATGAAGAAGATGAATATTATTTAAGAAAAGGGGAAAGTAATGAAGCTTTTTAATCCAATAATTTCTTTGATGAATAGGCTAACATATTTTCATAAATTCAATTTAATCGGATGCCTATTAGGTATCCCGATAATTTTTATGTCATTTATCCTTCTCGCTAGCTTAAACGAGGAGATAAGGGAAGATTTAGAGCGACAAAAAGCTGCGCAGTATAACCAATTGTTAAAAAATATACTTCAGGATGTTCAACAATATCGTGGAATGAAAGTAAGTTATTTAAATGGCGATCAATCTTTTGAAGCTAAAATGAAAGATAAACAAACTGAGATCGAAGAAAACTTCCATTCTATTAAGCAATTTGACCTAGAAGTCGGAAAAGATATCCACACCACGGAGTCGCTAACTAAGCTAGAGAAAGAATGGGTAGCTATTGTACAAGATTCTGATAGCATGACAGCAATGGCTACTTTTGAGCTGCAAAGTGAGTATATTCGTTCTCTTACAGATATGCTCGTTAGCAATGCAGATTCTTCTCAACTGTATCTTCTAAACAAAGATTACATGTTTTATATGATGATTGATCTCACAAAAACCTTACCGAATTTAACGGAAAGCTTAGGACAAATGCGTGCTCTCGGAATGAATGTAGTAACGAAGCAAGATACATCAATCCATGAAAGTACGCAATTAATTTCATTAACTTCATCTGTTAAGCAAGCTCTAAAGGAGCTTCAACATGGTATGGAAGTGACTTTCAAAAGTAATCCTTCACTGAAAGAAAAATACGAAAAGGAATTCGAAGTTGTTATAAAAGACACAAACAGCTTCCTAGAGTTTGTAACTACTCAAGTCATTGAACAAAATAATCCTAATATTAGACCGGAGGAGCTATTCTCCATTGCAACTGCTACGATTGATGCAAGCTTTCATTTGTTTGATTTAGAAACAACAGAATTTGAAAAAATACTAGGACAACAAATTAAAGACAGTAAATTGTATCGAACTCTTATTATTGCATTAATTACTCTCGTGTTTTTTTTAACAATCTATTCTTCAATTGGCTTTTTCTTTTCGATTAGAAATACGATTTCAGAACTGCAAAGAGTTTCGATAAATCTGGCGAGTGGTGATTTAACAGAGGAATTATCACTTAACACAAAAGATGAAATGAAAAACATAGAGGTTGCTAACAATCAGATGATTCATGGCTTGCGTTCACTTATTAGCCAGATAAACATAAGCTCTGAGTATTTAACAGCTTCAAGTGAAGAATTGAAATCAAGCGCTGAACAAACAGGAACTGCTACAGAGCAAGTTGCAAAAAATATTCAAGAGATAGCTACTGGTTCAACTATGCAAATGGAAAGTATTGAAATTATTTCGGCTAAAATCACTGAATTAGCTACTGGTATTCATGGAATTGTGTCTAGTGGAGACAGAATGAATGCAAATATGAATGAGACATCTGAGAGAGCAAAAACGGGTGAAGAAAATATTAATAAAGCAATAAATCAAATCCAGGTCATTAACGCTACTTTTGAAAATTTAACAAAAACAGTCAATACACTGAGTGAACGCTCCAATGATATTAATCAATTTGTTAAAGTAATTACTGATATTGCCAATCAAACAAATTTACTTGCTTTAAACGCAGCAATTGAAGCAGCTAGAGCGGGAGAGCACGGGAAGGGATTTGCAATCGTAGCAGATGAAGTGCGTAAGTTGGCAGAACAATCTTCACAATCTGCTAATCAAATAACTGAACTCATTACTTCTATGCAAGAAGAAACGAAAAATACTGTTCATTCAATGGATTTTGCGAGAAAGGAAGTAACAGAGGGAATGGACATTGTTCATTTAGCCGGAGGGTCATTCCGTATAATTGGCCAGTCCGTCTCGGATATGACAACTCAAATGGAGGAAATATCAACTGCAGTACATAATATGTCATTCATAACCGATGAAGTCGTTAAGTCCATCACGTTCATATTAGAGGTTGCAGAATCCTCTACCGCAGGTACTCAAATGGTGTCTGCTGCAACAGAGGAGCAACTTGCTTCAATGGAGGAGGTTATGGCATCAGCAGTAACTCTATCCAAAATGGCTGAGGAGCTTTATGCATTAGTAAAAAAGTTTAAGTTGTAATGAAAGGAATTTATAAA
>JAEWIG010000051.1 GCA_023387295.1 Bacillota bacterium
GTTCACCAACAAACACTTACCCCTTTGTTTGGTCGTGAAAAATTTCTCCCATCCCCTTTGTTCGTATATAAATTAGAAAAAGCCCATGCTAACTTGTCGCTAGCATGGGCTTTTTCACATCATGAAAAATGATTATACTTCCAAAATATCCCGTACTTTACAGGGATTTGTTCCACAACTTGTTTCAGCTGTAGTTTCTTCATTTCCCGTTCAACTTCATTAATAGACATATCGTATACAACGGCAATTTCCTTTGATGCTACAAATTTGAAATACTTCAAAAATGCTTCTAAAGGCGGAAGGGAAGATCGTTCTGGTTTTTCCGCAAGCATTTCTTCGATAATTTGCTCGTATACTTCATAAGGATAATACCCAGTAATTTTAATGCCTTCTTCTTCAATGTTTTCATTAAAGAAGACAAGCGTTGGGATTTCATGGACATCCATTTCTGAAGTGATTTTCAAGTCGCATTGGAAAGCCTTTGCCGCACTATCGGAATGAATATCGCCAATGAACTCCTCTACATCAAGCCCAACACTTTTCGCACAGTCTTTTAACACTTCAAAGCTTGATACATTTTGCTTATCTAAAAACAACACTTCCTGTAATTTTCGCAGAAAACGAATGCCAGCCCTTCTACCCTGTAGCTCAGCAGCTTTAATGGCAATAGAAGCTATATGAGGCGATGAGATGGGATTTTCAAACCACAGATTTCCATCACAGCTCATACCAGAGCGACTTGCTGTTTTTTCCCAAAGAGAGGCCATACTTTCGTAGTTTTTCTTTTTGGTGTAATTTAATGCTGCTAGTCTTCCACTTAACACATGCTTAATGGAAAAATATTGGCCATACTCGATCAAAAGCTTTTTAATTATAGGTTCAAAAGCCCAGCATTCCGGACAAAGAGGATCGATGAACAAGTACAATTCAAGCGGCTTTTTCTCATTGACATGACAATGAGTAGATGTCGATTTTATTTCGAATGATTCCTGATTGCTCACAAGTTCTCACCTTTCATCATTTCGTTTTCAGATGTATTTATCATATGCTGTGCAGTTAAAATGAGTCTGGCATAGAAGTCTTCTCGTACTGGACCAGAGAGTCCGACTTCTTCCATTGCTTCAGTCATGCATGAAATCCAAGCTTTTGCTCTCGTAGCAGTAATTTCAAAAGGCATGTGGCGTGCTCTAAGCATCGGGTGACCGTGCTCAGATGTATATAACGGAGGACCACCTAAATATTGTGTTAAAAATTGTTTTTGTTTCCTAACTGTCTCTGTCAGATCGTTTGGAAAAATAGGGACGAGTTCAGGGTGTATAGCAACACGGTTGTAAAAAGCTTCTACGAGAAGATGAAGCTTCTCTTCGCCGATCGATTCAAAAGGTGTAAGGGTTTTCTCGGCCATAATGATAACTCCTTTTTATTGCTTCAGCATTTCCTTTTGCTGGTCAATTACTTCCTATATTCTATCAATGAGTTACCTATATCTCAAACAAATAGCTTGCGAGTATAAAATAGGGGCTAAAAGCGAGCTGCTTGATTAAAAAAGTGAATATTAATTAATGATAATACGAGAGATTGAATATCGCAAATTAATGGAAAACCCCGCCGATTATAAGTGATCGACGGGGGTGGTTTACTTACTATTAAGAAAGGTAGGAGCTTTTTATCTTATGTACATAATTTATTGTTTCTTTAAACGGTGGGATTCCACCGTGTTTATCGACATTTCCGGGTCCTGCATTATAGGCAGCAAGGGCTAGTTCAAGATTGTCGTCATATTTATTCAACATCTGGCGTAAATACTTAGCGCCACGGTATATATTTTCCTGGGGGTCAAAAACATTTTTCACGCCAAGGCCTTTTGCCGTATCGGGCATTAATTGCATAAGACCAGAGGCACCTGCATGGCTAATCGCATTTGGATTGAAATTTGATTCTTGTTTGATGACTGATTGAAGTAGCTTACCTGGGATATTATATAGCTCAGAAGCCTTCTCAATGATATGATCGAAATTGCTTGGAGTCCCAGACAACTTTGTTAAACTTACAGGAAGTAGGTTTGGTCCGGTTGCTATTGGGCTTAAAGGTTTATTAACATACGAATCAATCGTAGTAGCACTAGGTAATTGTTCAAAAGAATCTGGTGTAGTTGCAAGCTGATTTTCCGCTAACATACTAGTAAGAAGTTCTTGGAACATTGAACCTTGCTCAGAAGTAGACTGAGAACTGTTAAAATTTTGTAATGCCTGTAGCTCAAGAATAATTTTAAATTGGTCAATATTCAATTTCGACTTCTCCTTTTTACCGTGTTTCTTTAGAGTTGAGTTTTGTATTTTTCTTTGTAAAATCGCTTTATTTTATTGTCTGTTTTGCGAAGAGGAATTTCAAGTTTCGTTAATAAAGCAGTAAAGTTTTTCTGACCGATTTCTCTATTACTTACCTCGTATTCTATCTCATAATCTTCTTTATTTAAATAGCAGCTATGGTCCAATACGATTAATCCATCCTCATATTCGATTTCTGCTCTTTTTGTTGTTAAGGAGCCGAAAAATTGAATATTATCTGGATCAACTTTCATTTCGGTTATTAATGTTCGAATTTTATTGTTTTTTAGTTTATCACCACGAAACATCTGCTCTGCTTCTAATATCGACATATTTTCATTAGTTTCAAGTAGTCCGTCTTCGTGAGGTTGTTTTAAAGTTAGCTCATATTCGTTGTTTTTTTGTCTAATTCGAAGAGCGGAGCCGTTTTCCTTTAATTCAAAAGTAGTTGTATCAAAATAATGATTTTCCTGTGAGAAAAAATCAGCTTCACTTAATTGGAAAAAATTAATTAATTTTTCGAACTCTGGTTTTGTAATCATATTTTTAAATTCAATTTCAATATTTTGTGACAAAAATCTTCATCCCTTCTAGCGAATCTCACCTTATTATCTCCATCTCTTCCTCAACACGCAAATATTTATTTTGTCTGCCGTCCCCTTATATGTGAAAAAAGTAATAAACAAGAAATAAGTTTAAGGGTTTTACTGCCCGTTAATCTGCGATAAAATAGGAAAGGAGTTTGGAGGTAGAATAATGAATAATAAAATAAACATAACGAATATTGAAATAAACAATAATGAACTTTTGTTAAAAACAGAAAGCCATTTAGACATCCAAGTTTTAAAGCTAATGCAGCAAATGCTCGTTGACTCAGATAACTTATCTTTTATTTACATAGTAGATTACAATGAAGTCTACACCTATATACCCATCCCTGAATCGATGTGGCCGGAGCTCAAAAAAGCACTTGATGTTCATGCACACGTTTTCCTAAATACTGTAGATGGTAGTATCCTTCTGTCTAACTTTCTCGAGGAGTTAAGTTATCTTATTGAGAATATTAAAGGAAATAGTAACTACGGTGACCTAATGGTCGGAAAAGTGGAAGATATTTTTTCAAGGTAAGGTTGAGTGGTAAACTTACTCTTTTTTATCAATGAATAAATACAATAGTTAGAGAACGGTATTCGATTAGATTCTTATTCAAATCCGGTTTAGGTGGTGTTCACGTGAAGAATTGGGAACAATTTTTAAGCCCGTATAAACAGGCGGTTGAAGAACTGAAGGTTAAGCTAAAGGGAATGAGAAAACAATATCAACAAGATTCTACTCATTCACCGATTGAATTTGTTACGGGGAGAGTAAAGCCCATTGGAAGTATTTTGGATAAGGCAAGCCAAAAGGGCATACCAATAGAGAAGTTAGAAACAGAAATGCAGGATATAGCTGGTTTACGTATGATGTGCCAGTTTGTCGATGATATTATTACGGTTGTCAAATTGCTTAGAAGTCGCAATGATTTTGAAATCGTAGAGGAGAGAGATTATATTTCTCATGAAAAAACGAGCGGATATCGTTCCTATCATGTCGTCATTCTATATCCTGTTCAAACCATTAGAGGAGAAAAGAAGATTCTTGTCGAAATACAAATAAGGACGTTAGCGATGAACTTTTGGGCAACAATTGAACACTCCTTAAACTATAAATATAAAGGGCAATTTCCAAAGGATATTCAAACAAGATTACAAAGAGCAGCTGAGGCGGCATTTAGACTGGATGAAGAAATGTCGCTCATTCGTGGAGAAATTCAGGAGGCCCAAGCATTTTTTACAAGAAAAAAAGAACAACAATAAAGATTAAATGATTCTTGATAGGAGCTAAAACGATGAAATTTGCCATAACTTCCAAAGGTGATACAAAGTCAAATACGCTTATGAGTAAGATGAGAACATATTTATTAGATTTTGATCTCATTTATGATGAGGAGCAGCCTGATATTGTTATCTCTGTTGGTGGGGATGGTACGCTATTATATGCGTTTCATCGTTACACTAGGCGCTTAGATAAAACAGCTTTTGTTGGAATCCATACTGGTCATCTAGGATTCTATGCTGATTGGGTTCCTGAGGAAATTGAAAAGCTTGTAATTGCTATAGCGAAAACGCCTTATCAAGTGGTTGAATATCCACTTCTTGAAGTGATTATTCGTTACCAGCATGGAGGAAGAGAAACTCGTTATTTAGCTTTAAATGAATCAACAGTGAAGGCGGTTGAAGGGACACTCGTGATGGATGTTGATATTCGTGGGCAGCATTTCGAACGCTTTAGAGGGGATGGTTTATGTCTTTCAACCCCTTCAGGCAGTACTGCTTATAATAAAGCGTTAGGAGGGGCGATTCTTCATCCATCTATACCAGCTATTCAACTAACAGAAATGGCGTCGATTAACAATAAAGTATTTAGAACAGTCGGTTCTCCACTTGTTCTCCCATCACACCATACATGTATGTTGAAGCCAGTTGATGTTCCAGATTTTCAAGTAACAATCGATCATTTAACATTGCTTCACAAAGAAGTGAAATCGATTCAATTTCGTGTGGCAGATGAGAAAATGCGCTTTGCTCGGTTCCGTCCATTCCCATTCTGGAAAAGAGTCCACGACTCATTTGTAGCGGATTAATCGAAAAGCGGAAGGCACCTGCTTATCGGCGACAAGCATAAGACGAACCGGCAGGAAGGTTGTTCTTTACCTTCATGGCGGTTTGACTTATGACCTCGAGGAGGTACCCGCTGCAGCTAGACAGAACGAAAAGCGAAAGCGGAAGGGACTTCTATGTTTACACTAACTTGGAAAATCACGCATGAAAACGAGCAGACGATCGTTAAGGAATTTTTTAAAACGAAAGAAATTTCAAAAGCTGCACTTTCCGATATTAAATTTAAGGGCGGAAAAATACTTGTTAATGGTAGGGAAGAAACAGTTCGTTACTTGCTAAAATTGGGGGATGAGCTTCAAGTTGTTTTTCCTGAAGAAAAACCGAGCTCAGGCTTAACAGGTGAAGACCTTCCACTTCACATTTTATATGAGGATGACTATGTCCTGGTTGTTAACAAGCCTGCTGGAATGAATACCATTCCATCCAGAGAACACCCAACAGGTAGCTTGGCTAATGCAATTATTGGCTATTACCAGAAAATTGGGCTGGTAGCGACAACCCATATTGTGACAAGACTTGACCGCGACACATCTGGTATTGTCCTAATAGCAAAGCATAGGCATGTGCATCATTTATTCAGTGAACAGCAAAAGGCTGGGAATATTAACCGAGTTTATGAGGCTTTGGCAGAAGGATATTTCAAACGGGATAGTGGAGTAATTGAGGAACCTATCGCAAGGAAATCAGATAGTATTATTGCGAGAGAAGTAAACCCAAATGGACAATATGCATGTACCCATTATAAGGTTATTTATCATTATCAAGGTTTTACACATGTCCAACTACGTCTAGAAACTGGGCGTACTCACCAAATACGCGTTCATTTATCCTTTATGGGTCACCCTTTATTAGGTGATGATTTATACGGGGGGAAAAGAGTTTTAATAGACAGGCAAGCTTTACATTGTTGTGAGCTTGAATTTTATCATCCATTTTTAATGAAGAAATTAAAATTTAAGCAAGAAATGCCAATGGACATGAAAAAATTAATCTGAAGTAAAGGGAACAATCCATTAGTGAATGATGTGACTGTCCCTTTTTCTGTTTTAGGTATGCTCATTCCATTTTAAATTTTTCCTCAACAAAAGGCATTGTGGATTCAACGGAAACAATGTTCAATTCGGGATATTGGAGTGCCGTTAATTTGTTTCCGAATACCGCACCCGTATCGATGTTATACGTGTTGTTTATAATTCGGACGTTTTTAACAGGGGTATGCCCATAAACAATAAGTGCCTTTCCTTGATAATATTGTGCCCAATCTCGTCTTACAGGTGAGCCGTCAGGATTCTTTTCACCAGTTATGTCTCCATATAAAACAAATGTTTTCACTTTCTCAGAATGTTTCCCGATATAATCTTCCCTAATTCCCGCATGAGCAATGATTAAATTTCCGTTATCCAACACTTGATAGAGCGGTGCATTTTCATATAAATGAATAAATGCTTCGCGAATTCGCTGTTTTTGGGTTGCACCCAGTGCATCATATTCGGCTGCAGTTGTTTCAAGTCCATGGGTAACTTGGACTTTATTCCCTTTAAAGTACCGGTAAAGCTTATTACAATGGTTACCAGGGACGTAATAGGCAAGTCCCTTTTGAATAAGTTTATAAATTGATTCAACGACAAGTAAGGATTGAGGGCCACGATCGGTTAAATCACCTACAAAAGCTAGCTTTCGATCTTGTTTGTGAATGGGGATACCATCTGACCAATCATAGCCCAGTTTCTCTGTTAACTCCTTAAATTCACTGAAGCAGCCGTGAATATCTCCAATAATATCTAATTTCATCGTAAACTCCTTTCACTTTATAGCATAAACGATTTTTGTTGTTTTATCATAAATAAGCGACAAAAAAGTGAAGATTTGCTAGTATTATGAAGTACTCTTTTATAAAAAAAGAAAGGAGGAAAAAGAGAATGGAAGCTGAAAAAACGATGGAAGTTACGCAATATTTAGATAAAGATTTACTAATCAATTCCTTAAAAAATGAAGAAATAGAAAAATTCCGAGATGAATTTTTGGAATTACATCCTTACGATCAGGCTTCATTTTTTAAGGAATTGGAAGAAGGGTTGAGGGAAATTGTCTATCATTTTCTCTCACCAGATGAAATGGCGACACTGTTTGAAAATATTGAATTAGATGATGAGGATTATCAGAGTGCGCTTGCTGAAATGGATCCGAGTTATGCAGCAGATATGATTTCGAAAATGTACGTAGATGATGCGGTTGATGTTTTAAACAAGCTCGAAAAGGCTCAGGTTGTTAGCTACTTAACGACAATGGATAAAACGGCTGCACAGGAAATAAAGGACCTTCTTCATTATGAAGAATACACGGCTGGAAGTATTATGACAACGGAATTTATTTCGATTGCTGCTAACCAGACTGTTCGTTCTGCCATGTACATTATTAAAAACGAAGCTCAAAAGGCTGAGACCATTTATTATATTTACGTCTTAGACGATCATCAAAGGTTAGCTGGTGTTATTTCGATTAGAGATTTAATCGTAAATGATGATGATACGATGATTTCGGAAATTACGAATGAACGGATTGTTTCTGTTTCAGTTGGGGATGACCAAGAGGAAGTCGCTCGCAAGCTAAAAGACTATAGTTTTTTAGCTTTACCGGTAGTGGATTTCCAAAATCATTTATTAGGCATTATTACTGTTGATGATGTTATGGATGTAATGGAAGAAGAAGCATCAGATGACTATTCAAAGCTCGCGGCAGTGTCTGATATGGATACAATTGATCGCAGTCCCATTTCAGCTGCTCGAAAAAGATTGCCCTGGTTAGTCATTTTACTTTATCTCGGAATGGGGACGGTCACACTTATTTCTCGTTTTGAAGCAACATTAGAAAAAGTTGCAATATTAGGAGCGTTTATTCCGCTAATAGCCGGTATGGCAGGAAACACTGGAACACAAGCGCTAGCCGTCGCCGTACGTGGATTAGCTACGGGGGAATTAGAGAAAGAAAACAAGTTGAAGCTCATTTTTCGAGAAATGGGTACAGGGTTAATTACTGGATCAATATGTGGGATTTTAATAGTGCTAACGATTTTTATTTGGAAAGGTAATTTATTTTTAGGAATCCTCGTTGGTATTTCTATTTTTTTCACCCTGATAGTTGCAACATTAGCGGGGGCGCTCATTCCGCTTCTAATGCACAAATTAAAAATCGATCCAGCAGTTGCATCAGGACCATTTATAACGACTATTAATGATATTATCAGTGTACTAATATATTTTGGTATAGCTACATCGTTTTTAAGTTACTTAAAATAAAGCGGTGCCAGGCACCGCTCGTGGACAAATTGAATGTTTTGTCCGCCGTAGGCGGACACTCTAAATGAATGTAGGAGGGATTGGATGGAAGAACATGGGGTTTCATTTGCTTCACTTGTCATTGTTATTTTGGTTGCATTTTTAACTCCTATATTGCTTCACCGTTTTAAGTTGAATTTTCTTCCGGTTGTTGTTGCGGAAATTATAATGGGATTACTAATTGGTCAAAGTGGATTTGATCTTGTTAAACAGGATATGTGGCTTGAAACATTATCAACATTAGGGTTTATTTTCTTAATGTTTCTAAGTGGGTTAGAGATAGATTTTTCCGCTTTTACTGGAAAGAAAAAACGCGCAGTACTTCCTAGTGGAAAGCTAGAACCTAATGCATTTCTTGTTTCTTCCCTTATTTTTATAGGAATATTCCTCCTCTCGATCGGGCTATCTTATTTATTCGTGTTAGCTGGATTTATTGAGAATGTATTCCTCATGACGTTAATCATTTCGACGATTTCGCTCGGGGTTGTTGTGCCGACCTTGAAGGAAGCACATCTAATGAAAACAGGTATCGGGCAAATCATTTTGTTAGTTGCCGTCATTGCTGATTTAGTGACGATGATTCTGCTTGCTGTATTTGCGTCATTATATGATGGAGGACAAGGAAATATTTGGCTGCTCCTAATTCTTTTCGGAGCAGGTATCATCCTTTATGTTATTGGGCGAGTTTTCAAAAGCCGCAAATTTGTTGAAGCGATGTCAATGGGGACAGTGCAAATAGGTACGAGAGCGGTATTTGCACTCATTATTTTCCTAGTGGCCCTTTCAGAAACAGTAGGGGCTGAAAACATACTAGGTGCTTTCCTTGCAGGTGTTCTCGTTTCTTTATTAGCTCCGAATCAAGAATTAATTCATAAATTGGATTCTTTTGGGTATGGTTTCCTTATTCCGATTTTCTTCGTAATGGTTGGTGTGGAACTTGATATTTGGTCCCTGTTTAGTGAACCCAAATTATTACTACTCATCCCGTTACTACTCTTTGCACTCCTATTATCAAAAGTAATACCTGTTTATATGTTAAAGCTTTGGTATGACAAAAATACGGTTGTTGCAGCTGGATTTTTATTAACATCGACCCTTTCTTTAGTTATTGCCGCAGCTACAATTGGAGAACGTTTAGGTGTGATAACCTCTGAAATGAGCGGAACACTCATATTAGTCGCCGTTATGACAAGCGTGTTTACCCCTATTGTGTTTAAAAAACTATTCCCTAAGGAATCAAGTATTGAACGGACGATAAAAATAGCTTTTATTGGGGTCAATCAGCTCACAATGCCAGTATATCGGGAGCTGAAATCAGGCTTATATGAGCCAATCCTTTATCATAAAAAGCAGGAAAAAGCTGATATAACCAATGCGGATTCCTTATTTGATATTATCGAGATGGATGATTTTTCGCCTGAATCTCTGGATAAGGCAAATGTTTATCAAGCAGATATTGTTGTTATTTCTACTGGGGATGAGGAAGTCAATGCAACCTTAGCAGTTGCTTGTAAGGAAAAGGGAATGGAACGGGTTATCTGTTGGTTAGAAAGTACAGACCTACAGGAAAGTGTGAAAGAAATGGACATAGAGGTGTTTTCAGTGTTATTAGCGCAAAGATCACTCCTTCGAGCGCTAATTGAATCGCCTAACGTTATGAATATCCTAACGAATCAAGATACGGCTTTATATGAAATTAAAATGTTAAATAATGATTTTGTCGGAATGACCTTAAGGGAATTTCCATTTACCGGAGATGTTATTATTGTCCGTATATTCCGTGGGCATGATTCCATTGTTCCACATGGAGAAACAGAGCTTCACTTAGAGGATCGATTAATCGTAACTGGAACGAAAGAGTATGTAGATGAGCTTAAACGTGAATTAGAATTATTTGATTAATCTCCACGAGCGGTGCCTGGCACCGCTCGTGGACAAATCGGGTGCTTTTGTTCGTGTCAGGTGGACAGTTGGAAGGAAAAGCTTATTTTAAGTTAGATTACTTTTCTTTTAAAAAAACATCTGTTAGAATTAGCACTAGGTACTAATAACATGTGATGATATAATCAGGGGGCTATGAAAATGACTCTTTCATTAAATGGAAAAACATTTGTCGTTATGGGAGTTGCAAATAAACGTAGTATTGCATGGGGGATTGCAAGATCATTGCATCATGCAGGGGCTCGATTAATTTTTACTTATGCAGGTGAGCGCTTAGAAAAGAGCGTGCGTGAATTAGTCGAGACGCTCGAAGGTGCAAACTCACTTGTCCTACCTTGTGATGTAACGAGTGACAAGGATATTGCAAAATGCTTTACACAAATAAAAGAAGAAGCTGGAACCATACATGGGGTTGCGCATTGTATTGCTTTTGCCAATAAAGAGGAACTTCAAGGCGACTATATGAATACAACAAGAGATGGTTTCTTGCTTGCTCACAATATTAGCTCTTATTCATTAACAGCTGTTGCAAAAGAAGCAAAAGAATTAATGACAGAGGGAGGAAGTATCGTTACACTCACATATTTGGGAGGAGAACGTGCAATTCCAAACTATAATGTTATGGGGGTTGCGAAAGCTTCCTTAGATGCTAGTGTGAAATATTTAGCTGCTGATTTGGGTAAAGTTGGTATTCGTGTCAACTCTATTTCTGCTGGCCCAATCCGTACTCTATCTGCAAAAGGTGTAAGTGACTTCAACTCCATTTTAAAAGAGATTGAAGAACGTGCTCCGCTACGTAGAGCAACTACGCCAGAAGAAGTTGGCGACACAGCTGCATTTTTATTTAGTAATTTATCACGAGGGATTACTGGAGAAAACATCCACGTTGATTCTGGATTCCATATTTTATAAAAAGATGATTATTCATCTCATTAACCTGCTTTCCAACTACTGGAGAGCAGGTTTTTTCGTTTTTTCGAATAAGAACCGAATATTCATTGTTGATTCGATGGCACCCTCGCATATTTAATTAATTCCGTGCCTATAGGCAGGAAACGAAACTAACAGTTTTGCATACATATAGATTGAATCTATTTGTCTTGGAGGTGGAATGTAATGACTAAAAAGCAACAAAAAGAACCATTTCTTCATATTCAACAGACGGGCATTAAAGCTCCAGTTGGGCATATGCAAGAAATTTTTATTAGTTCTATAGCTGAAAAAGAAAAAAAGGAACAAGCAAAACATATTAATGAGCATCATGGAGAGCATGGTGTAGGCAGTGAAAAAAAGGCGGTTCCATTGCAAGTTATGGATGAACAAGCAAAAATGACATTGGAGAAATCGAAAGAAGAAAATGAAGAAAAGAAAGATGACGAAAGAAGTCAAAGTTCTACACCTACTTCTAATTCAGCTAACCAAGAAAGAAAACGAGGTACTTCTTTTCAAAGACTCAAAAGCTTTAAAGAAATGAGTATACTTGAGCGGATAAATTATTTAGTAGATTTTCCGAGGCAGCTAACACCTGTTTCCTGTATTTTTGAAACCGAGGAAAAACAAGTTCGCGGAATTCTTATAGGAAAATCAGATGAGACAATTGAAATTCGTAAACAAGATGGAAAAATGACACCAATAAATATTAATTTATTAACTGATATAAAAATGATCGGTCTAAGAAGATAATCATAAAAATAAAAGCAGCCAGCCGTAAATGTACGACTGGCTCTTTTTGCATAATGAACTTCAAATATGAATATAGCCTATATATCTCAGATTAGTTCAACCAACAATCAGTGGAGGATAAAATGCCCCCACTGATTGAGTTTTATTTTATTATAATGGTCTTTACAGGAAAAGTGCTGCATAACGAAACCTTCTCCTATTTACACGCAGATGTTCAAATCTACGTCAGCGATACATTGGACCGCACAGAAGCATTTTAAATCAACTGTGACGCAGTCATTTGTACTACGGAAAAAGTCAACATCACAGACAGCGCTTAAATCGATATGGCCATCCTTTACTAGGTTTACTGCCTTTGCATTTTGCATTTGATTTTGCATTTGATTTTCTTGATGTCCCTTACCATCCATTTTAACTGGCTCTAGAACTCTTAATATTGCACAGCAGTTGTCAAATACTTCTTCGACACGGAAAAAGATTGAAACACAACTGTTATTCTTTCCGTCTTTTCCGTCTCTTCCTCCTTGATGATTTGCATTAGCTGTTATGAATGCATGAAAAGGAGTGCCATCAGCTGTTTTTAATACAATAACGCGTGTATCCGGGCGTTTATGTCTTCTATTTGTTGAAGGTGAGATCGCCCCAAGTGGCTCTAAAAAGCAATTTGAAGGGCATTCGCATACATCTTCTGCGTTATCTTGAATATCTTTTATCGCACGGACTACTTCACATACACAGCTGTTCCCTTTGAAGTCGTCTTTTTTTTCACAACCCATCTTTTTTTCCTCCTTATTTGATTCTTGTGATACTACACTAATAACATATTGCTGAAGTGCCCTATGGGTTACGGACAAACGCCTTGTTTTTTAGAAAAAAAGGGAATATTTTTTTAATAAAAATGAAGAATGGAGTGTTTTTGATGGATTTTTCATTTATGGAGCTAATTGTACTGGCATTAGCAAGCTTTCGTCTCACAAGGCTGGTTGTCTATGATACAATTACGAATTTCATACGAAAGCCCTTTTCGGAGGAAACGCAAGAATTGAATGAGAAGGGAGAAATAGAAACCTACATTATCCTGAAAAAAGGGGGGATAAGAGGGTTCATAGGTGAACTACTTAACTGTTATTGGTGTATGGGAGTCTGGTCATCCATTATCCTCATTATAATATATTGTCTATTCCCCTTAATTGCTAATCCAATTATTCTTGTATTGGCTGTCGCAGGTCTTGCAGCATTAATTGAAACAATTGTACAGCGCATTCTTAATGATTAACTCAAAATTAACCTTATAGGCATCTAAAATACACAAGCTACAAAGTTTTTCATACATTATTATAGGAACCAACCTGCTATACATTTTCACTTCAGCTTTCGCACGACTACTTAATACAAGCCACATAAAGGAGAGAACTAATAACATGAACAAATATTCTAACTGGGCAAAATCAAAATCAGAAGCTCAGCCACAACAAACTGTAATAAAGAAAAAAGGCTGTGGCTGTGGTAAAAAAATAAAAAAGAGTAATTGAACTTGTAGCCGGAAATGTTTCCGGTTATTTTTTTTGCTCTGTTAAAGCACAATGTTGATTTACTATCCTGTTGATCGAAGCGAAAATCAACAGGATAGTTTAACAGAGCCTTTTAAAAAGTCATTAACAATACTTGGAAGTGAAAGTGGAGCAGTAATCATTCATAAATTTACATTTTTTCGAGGACAATAAACATGTAGTAAAAGCAATTATTATCTTTTTTAGGAAGTGACTTGGATGAATGCAAGGATAATAACCAGCATTTCAATCATATTAGTAGTTCTTGTTGGCTGTAGTCAAAACGATACAAATAATAAAAGCGAGCTTGCATTAATAAAGACAACGAATCCTAACCCTGTTTTAGTCGAAAAAAAATCTGAAAAAAAATTAGATTTAGTTAAGAGTATTGAAGAAGATATTGAATCAATGAAGGAACTATATGATGTTGCCATTGTGAAAGGGGAAAAGGATGTTCTCGTTGCCTACAAAGTTAAACATTTGCATCGCTTTAAAATGAAGAAAATCGAAAAAAAAATGAATGATATGCTAGAAAAAAAATATCCCGATGAAAACTTCACAGTCTCAAGCGATTACAAAATCTTTCTTGAAGCAGTCAAGCTAAAGGAAAAGATGGATAATAAAGATTTATCAAAGGAAAAAGCAAATAAGCAGTTAAAAAAAATTATTAAATTGCAGCAAGAAATGACCTAGAAAGGAGAATCATCATGGGGAAAAAAGAGAAAAACTTGACGCCAGAACAACAGAAATATCAAACGCTTCAGGATAAGCATGAGATAAAACGTCCGATTGTAAAAAATTGTATAAAGGCTTTCTTTGTGGGTGGTTTAATTTGTGTTATCGGACAAGCAATAACTTACTTCTACATATATTTCTTTAATTTTACTGAACAAACAGCAGGAAATCCTACAGTGGCAACAATGGTATTTCTATCTATGCTTCTAACAGGGTTTGGAGTCTATGATCGCCTTGGTCAATTCGGGGGTGCAGGTAGTGCAGTTCCTGTTACTGGATTTGGGAATGCTGTCATTTCTGCGGCCATTGAGCACCGAACGGAGGGATTTGTGTTAGGCGTCGGTGGCAATATGTTTAAACTAGCAGGAGCGGTTATTTTGTTCGGTGTTTTCTCTGCATTTGTTGTTGCATTAATTAAAACGGTATTCATTATGTGGGGGGGGTTGTGATGCTAAAGGGAAGTCGATCTTGGGTATTTCAAAATCGTCCTGTCATTTCAGCAACTGGTGTTTCAGGTGGTCCGTTCGAAGCAAATGGAAAGCTCGCAGCAGATTTTGATATACTCCATGATGATCTTTGGATGGGACAAGAATCATACGAGAAAGCACACCGAATTCTGATCGAAGAAGCGGTTCATATCGCCCTTGAAAAGGGAAAAATACAGAAGGAAGATGTCCAATTCTTTATAGCGGGTGATTTAATTAATCAAATTACGCCCACAAGTTTAAGTGCAAGAACGAATCAAATTCCGTATTTCGGTATTTTCGGTGCATGTTCTACATCAATGGAGGGTCTAGCTCTTGCATCCTTTTTAGTTAATTATCATGGAGCAAAATATATACTTACTGGAGCTTCAAGTCACAATGCAGCAGTGGAACGACAATTTAGGTACCCAACTGAATACGGCGGTCAGAAACCGCCAACCGCCCAATGGTCAATTACTGGGGCAGGTATGGCGCTTATTAGTGAAAATCAGGGTGTGAACAACCAACCCGTGACAACATCAGCGACAATTGGAAAAGTAATTGATATGGGATTAACCGACCCATTTAATATGGGAGGAGCCATGGCCCCAGCAGCTGCGGATACGATCACAGCTCATTTCAAAGATTTGCAAATTAGTCCTTCCTATTATGATTTAATTGTAACTGGTGATTTAGGAGTCATTGGTCAAAATGCTGCATTTGAGTTACTAAAAAATACCGGTTTACGAATTGAAAAGGAGCAATTTAAAGATTGTGGATTAATGATATATAGGGACGATCAACCTGTTAATTCTGGAGGTAGTGGTGCGGGGTGTTCGGCAACCGTCTTATATGGTCACCTACTCAATCAAATGAAGCAAGGCATATATAAAAGAATTCTTGTCGTTGCAACTGGAGCTCTTTTATCTCCGTTAACCTTTCAGCAAAACGAAACGATCCCATGTATTGCACATGCTGTTTCGATTGAAATGAATGAATAGGAGCAGAAGCTAGATATAAGGAGGAAACGGTATGCTGCCGATGTTTTTTTGGGCTTTTGTTATAGGAGGAATTATTTGTGTAATAGGTCAGCTACTATTTGATGTAGCAAAATTAACACCCGGCCATACTCTAAGTCTGCTCGTTGTCATAGGGGCAATTATTGGGGGCTTTGAGCTATATGAGCCGCTTATCGATTTTGCAGGTGCAGGAGCAACGATCCCGATCACGAGCTTTGGGAACTCACTTGTAAATGGTGCGCTTAATGAAGCGGAACAGCATGGACTTGTTGGTGTATTAACTGGGATGTTTGAAGTAACAAGCTCTGGAATTTCAGCAGCAATCATTTTTGGTTTTATCGGTGCACTTCTTTTTAAACCAAAAGGATAATCACCATTCACGCCTATCTTCATACTATATAAAAGTTAAAGCCATTGGTGGGTAACGCATACTCACCTAGGTAAATTTTATAGAGGGGCGTGAATTTATCACATGGATAATCATTTTTTTAAAAATGTTGAAAAGAAAACTGGCGTTAATATGAATGATATTTTTGAGCTTGCCAACTCGTTGCAAAATGCAAATTTTAAGGATGAAAAAACAGTAAGAGGTGTAATTCGGCGCGTTTCACAAATTGCTAATAAGCCAGTTTCTAAGGAAACGGAAGATAAAATTGTAAGCTCGATTGTTGCAGAAGGGAAACAGCTAGATTTCGGAACGATTGCACAAATGATAAACAAAAAATAGGATTAATAGTAGGTAAGTTGCATATGGGGATGCGAGCAAGGAGAATGCATTCCCCACCTTTATAAAAATTTTGTCGGACGGTCATTAATCCATAATGAGCTTCGAATTGATATAATAGAAATGAATAGGTAGAAAGGTGGTGGTCGGATTGGGCTATATTGCACCTGTAAATAATTATCAATATCAACAATACGCTGAACGAGTGGGGAGTAAACGATATAATCCGTATCAGTTCGTACCGATCAGCACGATTAAGCCTCTAGGAAATCCGCGTGAATTTAGTCATCAAGAGCAGCCATTTCATCATAGCAATTCCTCTCAAGAAACCATTCATCAAATGAAGCAAATAAAACCATCTCATGAAAAAATTTTTAGTGAAATCACGGGCGTTGGGAAATTTTATAATGAACAAGCATAAGAAAAAGCCTTCATTCGCTGAAGGCTTTTTATATGTTCTTTACCATCGTTCGGTGAGGAATTCCAGCATCAAGAAATTCATCAGAAATAACGTTATAGTCCAATTTATCATAAAAGGGAATAGCATGGGTTTGAGCATTTAATTTTAACATCGAAATTCCTTGCTCTTTTGCATAGGCTTCAATTTTATCCATGATAGCTTTTCCTGAACCAGATTTGCGGTTCTCTTTTAGAACACAAATTCTTTCTACTTTACCAATCCCGTCAACTATCCGGAATCTACCTGCGCCAGCCGGAGTTTCTTCGTCATATAGGACGAAGTGAGTAGCTGAGTTATCATATTCGTCGATTTCTTCTTCCATTGGCACGTGCTGTTCATGAACAAAAACAGCTGTTCTAACATTAAAGGCATCTTGCAATTCTTGCTCGTTACTTACTATTTTTACTTCCATTACTCACTATTCCCTTCCAAGTCTAAATGTTTCATAAACGGTCCAAGATCCATTATCTAGCTGATAAAGCAGGTGGAATCTGTCTACAATTTCCTCATGATTAAATTGTGACATTCGTAATGAACTATAAACATCTGCGTGTTCAGCATCTGAAAGTTTTTGACCAACTGTAATATGTGGGATGAACGAATATTCAGGCATGTTTGTGCTGATTTTAGCATTTAGTTCTGTCTGTAAGCTAGAAAGCTCAGTTGGAGCTTCAATTTTATAATAAATAACATTATTCACAGGCTTAAAAGAACTAAATTTGGTTGTTTTTATTTGAAATGGTTGATAATGATTTGAAATTTCGTCTAGTATTCCAGTAGTTTTCTCAATTTGCTCTTCTGATGCATCAAATGCAGATATTAATGTTATATGTGGAGGAATTAAAGAATAATTCGGGTCATAACGTTTTCGGAAAGAGTTAGCCAAATCTTGCAATTTTTTCGATGGAAAAATGACGATACCTAATTTCATATGATTACCTCCATGTTCAGTTTTTTATCATTATAACAAATATTTAAAAACGAAAGTAGGAATTAAGAGAACATCTTTCGAAAAGCCCGTTTTAAATCAGGCTGCCAATATGTCCATGTATGGTTACCCTCAAATTCATCATAGAAATATGGAAAATTTTTCTCAGTAAATAAAGTAGAGAGCTCTCTATTTGGAGTCAAGAAATCTCTGATATCATCAGGCTGTATGTGGACTTCAGTTTCATCCTTTCCTATAACATGGTATACGGACAATAGATGAGGCTGTTCCATTTGATTAACCTTTTCAAGCACCTTCTCATTTACCATTGGAGATTGAAGAATCACCTTACCAAACGTATGTGGATATTGCAGCGCTGTCATTAAAGATGCTGTGGCTGCTAAGGAATCTCCCATTAATGTCCTCCCCATGCCCATTTGGTAAGTAGGAAATTCTTTATCTAAAAAGGGTACGAGCTCATGTGCAAGGAACCGACTATAAGCTCTATGCTGCTCTCCATCAGGATGATACTTTTTTCTCCGATCAGTGACATCCTTATAAGGAATTCCAACGATAATAATATTTTCTATTTCTTGATTTTTTAATAATTCATCTGCTGTCCGCCCAATTCTTCCAAGCTGAAAATAATCTTTTCCATCTTGCATAATGACAAGAGAATATTTATACAAAGGGGAAAATGAAGCAGGTAGGTAAACTATTAAGCTAATGTCTTCGCCTAATTCATTACTAGTAAATACAATTTCTTTGATTTTACCTCTTGTATCAACCATAAAAAGTTCCTCCGTGTGTAGGTTTGTAATATCACAAGCAATTTTATCATATGGATAGTGGTGATAGAAATAAAAGAAAACTAGAGTATATTTTTCTAAGAATACTTATGTCAATTTTACAATCATCGAATATTTATTGACAATTGAGATAACTCTTATGTTAAAATGTAATCTGGGAAACTCTAAAAAAAAGAAATAAAGGGGGAATATACATGAAAAAGAAAAGTTTTCCATTCTTTCTGATCTTACTGTTATCACTTTCAATGATTCTTGCTGCTTGTGGCGAAACGAAGGAATCTGAAGGTGAAAAAGGTGGAGAAAGCAATGGCGGTGCTAAAAAGCCAGAATTTATTAGTATCGTAACTGGTGGAACAGGTGGTACATATTTTCCACTAGGTGGTTCATTCGCAAATATTATTACAGATGAGACTGGAATTAAGACAAATGCTGAAACTTCTGGCGCATCTGCTGAAAACATGAACACGTTGAAAGACGGAAACGCGGAAATCGCTTTTACTCAAACTGATATCGCATCTTACGCTAAGGACGGTAAGTTAATGTTTGAAGGGGCAGCTGTCGATAATGTTAGTGCAATTGGAACTCTTTATCCAGAAACAATTCAGATTGTTACAACTGCAAAATCAGGCATTAAATCTGTCGAGGATTTAAAAGGGAAAAAAGTTTCTGTAGGTGCACCTGGATCAGGTACAGCAGCAATGCTGAGCAAATTCTTGAGATCCACGGTTTGACTTTCGATGATATTAAAAAACAAGACCTATCATTTGATGAGTCCACTACGGGAATCCAAGATGGTACCATCGATGCAGCATTTGTTACAGCAGGAACGCCAACTGGTGCTGTTGAAGGTTTATCTGCAACAGAAGATGTTGTAATCGTCCCAATCGCTCAAGATAAAATAGATTCACTAATCGAAAAGTATCCGTACTACATTAAGGAAGAAATTCCAGCAGGAACTTATAAGCTTGCAGATGCAGTTACATCAGTAGCTGTTCAAGCAATGCTTGTTGTTTCGAATGACCTTGATGAAGAGACTGTTTACGGAATTACAAAAGCGATTTTTGAAAACACTGATAAAGTAACTCATGCTAAAGGAAAGCTTATTAAAGCTGAAAATGCACTGAACGGTGTTGGAATTGATGTTCATCCGGGTGCACAAAAATATTTCGATGAAAAAGGCGTTAAAGCTCAATAAGATATAAAAAAATTGGCCGGCTGTATAACCAGAACGAAGGTTATGTACGCCGGTCAAATTCTCTTTTTATTTTATAAAATCAAGAGCAGCTTTATTATTTAGGCGGGGGTTAAATGGGAAGAAGAAAGCTAGTCAGAAATATATTCATACTGCTATTCCTCATCTTAATAT
>JAEWIG010000061.1 GCA_023387295.1 Bacillota bacterium
AGAAGTGATAGCAACATTTAAAACCTATTCTAAAATAGAAAAGCATGCTAAATAAGTTTCAAAAATATGAAATGGGCGCCTCTCATCGATAATTCGATTTATGAGGCGCTCATTTTCAAAGTTGTTATTTTTCAATATTCGTAATTACATACTTTCCATCAATCATTTCAACTTGATAAGTAATATTTTCAGCTAATTTAATCGTAACTTTATTTTCGTCCCCTTCAATTGTTACCTTCTCAATGGTTGTATCGAGGAAGGAAGGAGTGAAATAAGGATCAGCATTCGTAATCATTTGACCTTCAGCAGTTTTATTATCAGTAGCATAGTGTGTATAAATATCTTTCGCAATATCCTCACTGTAATAATTTGTTAGGAATTGAACAGCCTGATTTTCTTCAGAGAAATTTTGGTTAATGATTGGTGTTTCCCCATCAGCAGCCGTGTCTTTATGGAAAACTTCATTCACCTTTAATTCTGCAATTCTAACCGCGTTATACATTTTTGTTTTAACTGAATCTGTTAATTCTGAAGTCTTTTTCTCCTCCGTTTTTTTTCCAGATGCATTGTCCTCAGAAGAAGAGCAGCCTGCAACGGCAAAAACTAGTGAGAAAATAGTTAAGAATGCAAATAATTTTTTCATGATGTAACCTCCTGTAGTTTAAAAACATTTTATATTATAATCCAAAATTTTCATTTTACAAGCTTTTTTGGTAGCTTTTGAGTCTTAAAACTTCCTATGATGGAAGTTTCATTTTATGATACAATGGAGTACAGCAAATTAGAGGAGCGGAAGGCATTGTTTGAATTTATTAAAGGCCGTGTGGATTACATTGGGCCCGAGTTTGTTGTGATTGAAAACAATGGAATTGGCTACCAAATTTTGACGCCAAATCCATTTAGCTTTAAGAAAGACTTTGGACTAGAAACGAAAATATATACTTATCAGCATGTTAGACAAGACATCATTGCTTTATATGGCTTTCAATCCCGTGAGGAAAAGACACTATTTATTAAATTATTGGATGTAACAGGAATCGGTCCAAAAGGCGCACTAGCGGTTTTAGCCTTTGGGGAGCCTGAGCAGGTTGTACAAGCTATAGAAAATGAGGATGAAGCTTTTCTTGTAAAATTCCCTGGTGTTGGGAAGAAAACGGCAAGACAAATGATTCTCGATTTAAAAGGAAAGCTACAAAACTTTGTTCCTGATTATTTTCCAGATTTATTTTCACCGGACAAACTACAGACAAATGAAAATAGCCATGAAAATGAATTTGAGGAAGCGATTCTTGCCTTAAAGGCACTAGGCTATTCCGAAAAAGAAATCAAAAAGATTTCTCCAGTTATTCGAAAAGAAAAGCTTACAACCGATCAATACATAAAAAAGGCTTTGCATTTGTTGTTGAAATAAACAAGGTACATGAAGAAGTTAGTAAAAAAATGGCTATTTGCGTGGTGAGAGAAAATGGAAGAGCGAATTATTAGTAGTGATGCAGATATTCAAGATATTTCATTTGAGATGAGTCTGCGCCCGCAAACCTTAAAGCAATATATTGGACAAAATAAAGTAAAGGAAAACCTTGAAATATTTATCAAGGCGGCAAAAATGCGGCAGGAGACACTTGACCATGTTTTGCTATACGGTCCACCTGGGTTAGGTAAAACGACGTTAGCTGCAATTATCGCTAATGAGATGGGTGTTAATATTCGAACAACGTCAGGTCCTGCGATTGAGCGACCTGGTGATTTAGCGGCTATTTTAACGGCATTAGAACCGGGAGACGTTTTATTTATTGATGAAATTCACCGCTTGCCGCGGACGATAGAGGAAGTTTTATATCCTGCAATGGAAGATTTCTGCCTAGATATTGTCATTGGAAAGGGTCCAAGTGCACGATCAGTACGCCTTGATCTGCCTCCTTTTACGCTTGTGGGTGCTACAACGAGAGCGGGTGCATTGTCTGCTCCATTAAGGGATCGCTTTGGCGTTCTTAGCAGATTAGAATATTACAATGAATCACAGTTGCAAAACATTGTCATGAGGACAGCGGAAGTGTTAGAAACAGAAATTGAAAGCTCGGCTGCTGTTGAGCTTGCTAGAAGATCACGAGGGACTCCAAGGATCGCGAATAGACTGCTTAGAAGAGTCCGAGACTTTGCTCAAGTTAAGGGAGACGGGGAAATTAATGAAGGTTTGGCTAAGGAAGCTTTAGAGCTTCTACAGGTCGACCGTTTAGGCTTAGACCATATTGACCATAAATTATTAAGAGGGATTATTGAAAAATATCGCGGAGGCCCTGTTGGTCTTGAAACAATTGCAGCAACAATTGGCGAAGAAGCACATACAATTGAAGATGTTTACGAACCATATTTATTACAAATCGGTTTTCTGCAGCGGACACCAAGGGGAAGAATCGTAACTGATTTGGTATACCGTCATTTTCAAATGGAGTTGCCTTCTGAGTAAACGGGATTTGTAAATAGCTTATGACCATCTAGGAAAGTTTCGTTCGTTGCAACTAGATACTAATATTAAAGTTGGTGCCACTATGAAAGTAGATACATTTGATTTTCATTTACCAGAGGAATTAATTGCCCAAACTCCTCTAATTGATAGGACAAGCAGTAGGTTAATGGTGCTTAATAAATCCACTGGACAAATTGAGCATCAAACATTTACACATATTAAAGATTATTTACAAGCAGGGGATTGCCTTGTATTAAACGATACAAAGGTTATGCCTGCAAGGCTTTTTGGGGAAAAAGAGAATACTGGGGCAAAGATAGAAGTCCTTCTCTTGAAGCAACTTGAAGGAGATAGGTGGGAAACTCTAGTTAAGCCGGCAAAGAGAATTCAAGCAGGAACAAAAATTATCTTTGGCAATGGAGAATTAACCGCAACATGTATAGAAACGTCCGAGCATGGTGGTAGAATTCTTGATTTCAAATATGAGGGGATTTTCTATGAGGTACTTGACCATTTAGGTGAAATGCCTTTACCCCCCTATATTAAAGAACAATTAAGTGATCGGGATCGCTATCAAACTGTTTTTGCACGTGAAATCGGCTCGGCGGCTGCTCCAACGGCAGGACTTCATTTTACAGAGCAGTTACTTGAAGAGATTCGCGCGTTAGGTGTACATATTGCTTTTATCACTCTCCATGTTGGACTCGGAACATTCCGTCCTGTTAGTGTTGAAGATATTAATGAGCATGAAATGCATGCGGAATTTTATCATATGACGGCTGATACTGCAAAGTTATTAAATCAAGTAAAGTCTAATGGGGGACGGATTATTTCTGTGGGGACAACCTCAACGAGAACTCTTGAAACGATTGCAGGAGAAACAAATGGTGAATTCAAGGAGGCAAGTGGCTGGACAGATATCTTCATCTATCCAGGTTATGAATTTAAAGCTATTGATGGAATGGTGACTAATTTTCATTTGCCAAAATCGACACTCATAATGCTTATTAGTGCCCTAGCAGGCCAAGAAAATGTATTGAATGCTTATGAGAAAGCAGTTGAACAGCACTATCGCTTTTTTAGCTTTGGCGATGCAATGCTTATATTATAGTAATAAAGGACAAGGAGCTATTTACCCTTGTTCCTCTGGAAGGAGAAAGAAAATTGACAGCAATTCGGTATGAATTAATCAAAACCTGCAAGCAAACAGGTGCACGACTTGGACGAGTCCATACCCCTCATGGTTCATTTGAAACACCTGTTTTTATGCCAGTAGGAACACTCGCAACTGTAAAGACCATGTCACCAGAGGATTTAAAAGAAATTGGAGCAGGAATCATTTTAAGTAATACTTATCACCTTTGGCTACGACCAGGTCATGATATTATAAAGGAAGCTGGAGGTTTGCATAAATTTATGAATTGGGAC
>JAEWIG010000096.1 GCA_023387295.1 Bacillota bacterium
AGGAAAATCAAGTTCGTTATATTCGCTTACAATTTACTGATTTATTCGGAACGATTAAAAATGTAGAAATTCCCGTTGGCCAGCTAGAGAAAGCAATGGATAACAAAATCATGTTTGATGGCTCATCGATTGAAGGTTTTGTCCGGATTGAGGAGTCTGACATGTATTTGTACCCTGACATCGAAACATTTGTTATTTTTCCATGGACATCTGAAAAAGGAAAAGTAGCGAGATTCATTTGTGATATTCACCATCCTGATGGGACGCCTTTTGAAGGAGATCCCCGAAATAATCTCAGACGTGTGCTGAAAGAAATGGAGAAATTGGGATTTACTCATTTTAATCTTGGGCCAGAGCCTGAATTTTTCTTATTTCAATTGGATGACAAAGGGGAGCCAACACTTGAACTGAATGATCATGGTGGCTATTTTGACTTAGCGCCGACAGATCTTGGAGAAAACTGCAGACGTGATATTGTTTTAGAATTAGAGGATATGGGCTTTGAGATTGAAGCTTCCCACCATGAAGTGGCTCCTGGTCAGCATGAAATTGACTTTAAATATCAAGATGCGATAAAAGCGTGTGATGACATTCAAACCTTTAAGCTCGTTGTCAAAACAATAGCTCGTAAGCATGGACTACACGCAACCTTTATGCCAAAACCTTTGTTCGGTGTTAACGGTTCAGGTATGCATTCAAATGTAAGCTTGTTTAAAGGGGAAGAAAATGCTTTTTATGATCCAAACGGACGTATGGAGATGAGTGATACGGCGAGACACTTTATCGCTGGAATTTTAAAACATGTGCAACATTTTACTGCTATTACAAACCCAACGGTTAATTCTTATAAAAGGCTAGTGCCTGGATATGAAGCTCCTTGCTATGTAGCATGGTCAGCACGAAATAGAAGTCCACTCATACGTATTCCTGCTTCTCGTGGCCTAAGTACTCGTGTGGAGGTTCGCAGTGTTGATCCTTCTGCAAATCCATATTTAGCGCTGGCAGTTTTACTTGCAGCAGGGTTAGACGGTATTAAGAACCATCTGCCTGCACCAGAGCCGGTGGACAAAAATATTTATGCGATGACAAAAGCGCAGCGGGAGGAATGTGGCATTCGAGATTTACCCTCGACTTTGGCTCAGGCTCTCGACTATCTAAAAGAAGATTCAGTCATCATCGATGCGCTTGGTGAACATATACTGGAACGTTTTCTGGCAGCGAAACAAATCGAATGGGATTTGTTCCGCACGCAAGTCCATCCATGGGAACGAGAACATTATATGAAGCAGTATTAAAAGAAAAAATTTTTTCAAAGAAAGAGTGAAGAAAAGTGTGTGGAATAACAGGATGGATAGATTGGCATCAAGATTTAACGAAGCAGGTTCCTATCATAGAAAAAATGGCAAACACATTAGCCAAAAGAGGCCCAGATACTTTAAATTCATGGATTTCTCACCATGCTCTACTTGGGCATACACGACTTGTCGTTGTTGATCCTGCCGGAGGAAATCAGCCAATGGTGAAAGAAAAAAACGATCGTAGTTACACAATGGTTTATAATGGTGAGCTTTATAATACTGAGGACATTCGAAAGGAATTGTTAAAAAGAGGGTATTCATTTCAATCTTATTCTGATACAGAGGTATTGCTTACAGCGTATATCGAATGGGGGGAGAAATGTGTTGAACATCTAAATGGGATTTTTGCCTTTGCTGTTTGGGACTCCTTTCTAGAGAAATTATTTATCGCTAGAGATCGACTTGGTGTTAAACCTCTTTTTTATCGAGAAGAAAGTGGAGCTTTCTTGTTTGGATCGGAAATGAAAGCGATTCTTGCTCACCCAAATGTGAAAAGCGAAGTGGAACGTGAAGGATTGCAGGAAATTTTCGGTTTAGGTCCATCTAGAACGCCAGGTCATGGAGTTTTTCGCGGGATGAAGGAACTTCGCCCTGCACATGCTTTAACTTTTAGTAGAAACGGATTGAAGATATGGCGTTACTGGATTGTGGAAAGTAAGGAGCATCGTCATACACTTAATGAAACAGTTGAGCATGTATCTTTTTTAATTAACGATGCAGTTGAACGTCAGTTAGTAGCAGATGTTCCGGTTTGCACCTTTTTATCAGGCGGAGTTGATTCAAGTGCGATTAGTGCGATTGCGGCGAATTATTTTCAGAAAGAAGGAAGGGGCCAGCTTCATACGTATTCAATAGATTATGAGCATAACAGTCAATACTTCACAGCGAATTCTTTTCAACCGGATGAAGACGGACCATGGATACAAAAGATGCAGCACTATTTAGGCTCAAATCATCATACAGCGATTATCTCGAATGAGTTGCTTGCACATCTCTTGGAGGAATCAGTGTGGAAGAGGGATTTTCCCGGAATGGCAGATGTAGATTCGTCACTCTTGTGGTTTTGTGAACAAATAAAACAAGATTATACAGTAGCATTGTCGGGCGAATGTGCAGATGAAATCTTTGGTGGCTACCCATGGTTTACCTGCGAGGATTTATTGCAGGGTAAGAGCTTTCCATGGATGAGGTCACAGGATGAAAGACAGCAGCTATTGCTTCCCCATTGGCAAAAGCGATTAAATATACCAGAGTATGTGAGTGAAAGATATATTGAAACGATACGAGAGGTGCCACAATTAGTGGGAGAAACAGAGATAGAAGCACGCCGCCGGGAAATGTTCTATCTAAATATGGTTTGGTTTATGTCCACATTACTTGAGCGAAAAGACCGAATGAGTATGGGAGCAAGCCTTGAAGTACGTGTCCCATTCGCTGATCACCGCCTCGTTGAATATGTATGGAATGTCCCTTGGGAAATGAAAATGCTGAATGGCCGTGAAAAAGGCCTATTAAGGAAAGCGTTAGAAGGAGTACTCCCCCAAGAGATTCTATATCGTAAAAAAAGTCCGTATCCGAAGACACATCATCCAGCCTATATGAAAATAGTGAAAAACAAATTACAAACGATAATTGACCATAAAACCTCTCCAATACTCGAACTCATTTCAAGGGAAAAAGTAAAAGACATCCTTGAATCAGATGGCTCCTCCTTCAAAACTCCATGGTTCGGTCAGCTCATGACAGGCCCACAGCTTATTGCCCATTTAGCACAAATCAATATGTGGCTTGAACAATATAAGATTAATATTATTGATAATTAAGAATCAGTGACAAGGCATTTTTATCACAACTTAAAGTAGAATTCCAAAAGACCAGATAATACTATTTGGTTTTTTTGGCTGGAAAATCTATCTTGATAGTTTCTTTTAAATAGGCAGATTTATATTTTATTTCGCTTTATTAAAAATACTAAATCAAAGCAATGTTAATAGAGTTATTCATTCATTAAAAAATACGAAAAATCCTCTATAAAGTAACAAAAAAGTGAGAAAACAAGAGATAAATAGAGTTTAATACCGTAAAACGTTCGTTATTAAGAATATTTGGCGAATTCAGAGGTTTTTATTACTAGTAAAATTGAATTATACTCAAACTATCAGTTCGTTAAAAAGAACGTAACTATCTTTGCGGCTACTATTTTAGTAATGGGGGGTTGAAGTTGAAAAAAGCTAGAAAAATTATTAGCAACCTTGTGACAACAATTCTATTTTTTATTTTAATTTTCATGGCAATTCTTGTAATTTCATCAAAAGCATCAGGTGGAGAACCTCAGGCTTTCGGATATCAGTTTAAGAGTGTTTTGTCTGGTTCTATGGAACCAACATTTCTTACAGGTTCTATTATTGCAGTGAAACCTGTTGAAGGGGATGCAAGGAAGAATCTTCAGTCAGGTGATGTCATTACCTTTGTGGATAGTGAAAAGAGATTGATTACTCACCGTATTATGGAGGTAACGACAAGCGGCGAACATGTTATGTACAAAACAAAAGGGGATAACAACAATGCAGCGGACACCGCCCCTGTTTTATCTGATAACGTCAGAGCCGAATATACAGGAATTACAATTCCGTACATCGGTTACTTTATCAACTTTGCCCAATCAAAGGAAGGTGGTGCCATTCTACTCATTGGTCCAGGGATTCTACTTCTAGGATATGCGGCCTTCAGCATTATGCAAGGGCTGAGAGAATTAGACACAAATTCTAGAAGGAAGGACACCGAAGAAAAGGCAGTATAACTTGATTGCACTTCTTGTACATACAAGGGTCAATATAAATTATACATACCCAAAATAGGGTAAGAGGAGGAAAAAGGAAAAATGAGTATCAAGAAAAAATTAGGTCTGGGAATTGCTTCAGCAGCACTAGGATTGTCATTAATTGGTGGAGGAACATTTGCTTACTTTAGCGATACGGAAGTAACAAACAACACATTTGCAGCGGGTACATTGGATTTAGCTGTAAATCCAACTACGATTATTGATGTTGCGAACATTAAACCTGGAGATATTATGATTCGTGAATTTGAACTGCAAAACAGTGGTTCATTGGATATTGGTGAAGTTATTCTTTCTACAGCTTACGAAGTTACCGATGCGAAAGGAAATAACTCAGATGACTTTGGTAAACATATTAAGGTTCTTTTCCTTGAAAATGTAGATAAAACAGGGGCTGCGTGGATATTTGATGAGTACAATGATGTTATTTCTTCAACGACATTATATGATTTACTAAATCAGACACCTGATGCAGTAGAAAACCTAGATACTTTCTGGTTATGGCTATTAGGTGAAGAAAGTGGGTTAAAAGCAGGAGATACAGATCAAATGTGGGTTGCATTTGAGTTTGTTGACAATGATGCAGACCAAAACGAGTTCCAAGGGGATGCTTTAGAGCTTAAGTGGACATTCGAAGCTCGTCAAACTGAAGGTGAGTTAAAGTAATATATGCTTTCAATTTGAAAGGTGGGATTTTTTTCTACCTTTTGTTGAAGAACAATTTCAGGAAAAATCATTATTTGATTGTTTAAAAACAATATTATACATACCCAAAATGGGTAAAGGAGGAAGAGTATGAGTATTAAGAAAAAGTTAGGTATGGGAATTGCATCAGCAGCACTAGGACTATCATTAATTGGTGGAGGAACATTTGCTTACTTTAGCGACACGGAAGTAACAAATAATACATTTGCAGCGGGTACGTTGGATTTAGCTGTAAATCCATCCGTTGTCATTGATGTTGCGAACATTAAACCTGGTGATACAATGGTTCGCGAATTTATGTTGGAGAATAATGGAACATTAGATATTTCCTCAATAGATTTAGCTACAGTCTACAACGTAGAAGATGCTAACGGTAATAACACAGATGACTTCGGGAAGCACATTAAAGTCCTTTTCCTTGAGAATGCAGATAAAACAGGTGATGGATGGTCAATCGATGATTATAATGATGTTATTTCTGAAACAACATTATATGATCTTCAGAATATGACACCTGATGCGGTCGAAAACGTACAGCATTGGATTACATGGTTTTTCGAGCTGAATGGGGAAGATAGTGGCCTAGCTGCAGGTACTAGTGATGCTATGTATGTTGGCTTCCAATTCGTTGAAAATGATGCAGACCAAAACGAATTCCAAGGGGATAAACTGGAGCTTGAATGGACATTTACAGCCCATCAAACTGAAGGGGAATTTAAATAATCTTATTGAGAAGAGCTTAATCCTTTGGAAAATTGGATTAGGCTCTTTTTATCTCATAAAGGCAAGATGGAATTTTGAAAAACAAATTGTATATCGTATGAAAGCTGCCTGAAGAGATTGGAAATAAACTGTCAGTAAAACTTGATATTAGTATGTGGGTTGGAGATTCTACCCCGGTTTCATTATCGAACTTGAATAATAATTAATTATTTCTCCTTCTTAGATAGTATAGAGGCTTACTTTATCGTCTAACCTATGAATAAAAATTTATATAGGAGGATGAAAGAAGATGGATCGTCAAAAGCTTGAGAAGCTTGGTGGAGAGCTAAGAGCCATTGGTCATAAAAGGCGCCAGCTAGCGGAGCAAATTTTTCAAGAGGTTGAGGATGGAGATAATCAAATCTCCAAGCAACTTTACGAGCAATTAAGTGAAATTTCGGATCAAGCAATAGCTATCATTACCGAACAGAAAGAAATGTTTGACCAAGAAGTGCAACGATTATAGATAATCAATTGATAAAAATCACCTCTTTGTTTTCTTAGAGGTGATTTTTTTAATTGGATATTTATGTTAAAATTGATTTGAAGATTGGAAGGAACATAGAAATATTTAGCTAAGTAGTTATATAAAAAACTTAGGAGGAGTTTTATGTTTACAACCTTAGCCCATTTTATAAAATCTTGGGAATATGAATCAGGAGCTACACAGAAATTACTAAATAATTTAACTGATGACTCACTTAAACAGGAAATTACTTCACAGAATTGGACTTTAGGACGTATAGCTTGGCACACTGTTTCTTCTATTCGCATTATTTCTTCAAATACAAATTTAATGTTTGACGCTCCAACAAAAGATTGGCCCGTACCAGATTCAGCTCAGTTTATTGCAGACAGCTACCAACAAGCCAGTAATTCATTTATACAGTCATTAAAAACTCAATGGAACGATAAAAACTTAGAAGAACGAATAGACTTTTTAGGTCAAAAAATTCCTAATGGATCCCTTCTGTTGTTTTTGATTCAGCATCAAAACCATCATCGTGGACAAATGACGGTTCTAATGCGACAAGCAGGATTAACCGTTCCTGGTATTTATGGCCCGTCAAAAGAAGAATGGGCTAATTTTGGTATGGAAGCTCCCAATATGTGATCTATCCAATAGTAAAGAAAGGTTCTATTATGACAGTCTTTTTCTTATTAAGAAAAAAGATTAATCATCTAATAAATGATGCAGCATTCTATCTTTATCCTCAAAAAATCGTTTCATAATGCTATAGTGCTCTGTTTCCTCTAAAGTTGTTTCCCTTGCACCTTCAGCAGTAAACTCAATAATCTTTGCATTCGGGTAAGACATAATAATGGGAGAATGGGTAGCAATGATAAATTGCGAATTTTGCCGGACTAAATCATGAATTCTTGTTAACATGGATAGTTGCCTTAAAGGTGATAACGCAGCCTCGGGTTCGTCCATAATATAAATTCCATTGCCATAAAACCGATTCATAAAGGTTGCCCAAAAGGATTCTCCGTGAGATTGCTCATGTAGCGACACTCCACCAAACGAATCAATAATAGGTGGTCCGAAGCCTCCCTCACGGTCCAACTCTTCAATATTCGTTGCGACATTATAAAACGTTTCTGCCCGCAGAAAAAAACTGTCTTTTGGCTTTTCGATCCCTTTTATTAATCGAATAAATTGGTCTAATAC
>JAEWIG010000124.1 GCA_023387295.1 Bacillota bacterium
GGCTTGCAATCTCGCAGTATTCACATAAAATTATCAGCCATAAAATCATTTTATCGCTATTTGATGGAAGAAGATTATGTAAAAGATAATCCCGCAAAGAATATTAAAACACCCCAATAAATTGAAAAGAAGGATTGGCAGAGAGTCTTTTTATCGACAATGCCAATCCTTTTTCCATAAGGTATAATATAGTAATAACAACCACATTAGTGATAAAATGGAAATGTATATGTCTGTTTAATTGAAAGTGGTGAAGGCCCGTTATTTACGGTAAATTATGAAGAAAAAAATAATACTCATCCAAATAGGAATTTTAGTATTCATGGGTTTTTTAATATTTTCCGTATTATTTATCAAGTTTCTTGATAATAGCTTAAAAGTATCCTCTACCATTTTAATTGATGAGGATGTTTATAATGTAAATAACTTTGAAAGTGTTCAGCATGCGATTACGTATGCTTCAAAGAAATCAGGTGGAATTATATATTTTCCTCCAAATGAATATGTCATAGAGAAAGAGCTTGATATAGGCGAGGGTGTTGAATTAATTGGTGCGGGACGTAATCAAACAATAATCAAGGTTGCAACGCCAAGTGGTTATTTAAATAGCGAAGGAACTCAGGTAGCTTTTTCTAAATTAGTGGTTCATGGGAAAGTAAAAGATTGTTTGAATTCAACAATATATCCAGAGGATTTTGGAGCAATAGGTGATGGTATAACAGATGATAGTAAAGCTTTTCAAAATGCGGTAAATAGCGGAAAAATGAGCACCATTGAACTAGAAGGTGGCGACAAGCGCTACTTAATTAGAGAAACAATTGATATTGATGTTGAAAAAATAAAGACGTTTAATGGGAATAATAGTTATCTTATTTTAGATAAAGACATTGTAGGGATTAAATTATTTGGGGGAAAAGATACGAAAGGAGCCATGCCAAGTAATGAACAAAATATTCTATTAGCAGACGAACAATTTATGCCAATTGTATCTAATTTACAAATTTACTCAAATACTGATAACTATGTCGGAACGGGTATCCAAGCTGAGGGTACATTTGGTTTAATCCTAGAGAATAATCATTTATTTAATTTGAAAACGGGGATACAGTTAGTCGGTTTTAACAGGAATGTTATTATCCATAATAACCAAATTTGGAATATGAGACATTACGGAATACATTGGGATCACGTTAATCTTCATCAACAAATTATTGAAAATAATCATATTTCTTTTTCGAGGAAGAACTTATTCTTTGAAAATAGTGATGTTCACAATATACAGATTATTGGCAACGATTTAGAAGGGGGTGGGGGTGAGCAGGAAGGGAATGAAAATAGCATTCATTTCTTAATCACGGATGGCTCTTTAGGCGATATGTCGCAAATTCAAATCTTAGGTAATAGTATAGAAGAACATTTAGTCGCTACCTCCTCATTAATTAAGTTTGAAAATCATACTGATGATACATCCAAAATGCAAATTATTGAAATTACCGGAAATGAATTAAGTGGAAGTAAAAGAAATGCATTAGAATTTTGGAATAGTAGCAATGTAACCATTAACGGAAACAATTTTTATGGGAATCATGATGTTAATATTAAGGTTTTACATAAAGCAACAGGATTTAACATTACAGGTAACACCTTTTCAGGAGATTTAAAGGCAGCAAGCAACAAGGGCGTTTTGTTCCTTAAATCAGGATTAGATGTTAAAAACTTTATTATTTATGCGAATACAAGTGATCGTTTATATGGACCACCTATCCAAATGATGGACAATGCTGATGATCCAAATTCAAAGTTCAGAGGGCCGTTATTAATAGATGGTTTGAATATATCTAATAATGTCTTTACGATGGCAGAGGATTATCGAAGTAATGGAGAATATTTAGTTCATATCGAAGCCGATGTTATTGCTGGTTTGGTTTATACATATAACCAGTTAAAAGGATGTCCAACGTGTTCAAAAGGAACACAAATTTCTGCTAACTCTATAAACCATTCAATTATTAATAAAAACATGATTTACAATGTGAAGGAAGGTAAGGATAAATACAAGTTACCTCCAAGTGATGAAGATCTGGTTGTTTCTGAAAATCAATAATGATTAGGATGCAACAGCGATTACTCAACCTAATTCATGTTGTGACAGCAACTATTCTAGGAAAAACTATAGTTATCATAATAACCATAAATATAATTAAATGTCATATATTGTAAAATAATGCTTGTAATAGCGAAATCCTTCTCCATACAATTAGATTAAGGCCAACTATTGAAATGGAGACTGGAGGAATTAGCTTGGATTATATTAAACCAGCTAAATTAGTAGAGGATGTTGCCCAAACGGGTGCATCCAAGTCTAAATTAGGAATAAAAGATATTTTTATCAAGGGAATTTTGGCAGGTGCCTTTTTAGGATTTGCCACAACACTCGCATTTACTGCCGCCATTGAAACAAACTTAAGTATTGTTGGCGCATTAGTCTTTCCAGTTGGATTTGTTCTTATTCTATTATTGGGTCTTGAGCTTGTGACAGGAAATTTTGCTATGCTACCACTAGCTAGACTTAGAGGGCTGACGACTACGAAGAGAATTGGTTATAATTTCTTTTGGGCTTTTTTGGGGAATTTATTAGGCTGTCTTTTCTACGGTGTGTTATTTTATATTTCAGTAACAAAATTAGGGCATATAACGGAAGCGCCAATGATCGAGAAGATTATCAATGTTGCTGAAGGAAAAACACTTGCCTATAAAAGTTTAGGTGGAGACGGAATGATTATTGCCGTCACAAAAGCAATTTTATGTAATTGGATGGTTACGTTAGGAGCCTTCATGGCATTTGCTTCTAGCTCAACCATCGGAAAAATTGCTGCGATGTGGCTTCCGATATTTACTTTTTTTGCTCATGGCTATGAGCATGCTATCGTCAATATGTTTGTAATCCCAACTGCGATCTTTATGGGTGCGGATATCACGGTAGGAGATTGGTGGCTGTGGAACCAAATCCCTGTAACCATTGGAAACTTTATTGGTGGCTTCATTTTTACAGGATTAGCGCTTCATTTAGTCAATAAGAAAGAAATCAAACTTGAAACGAATAACCAATCAGTTGGGCTAAAGGTTAAAGGACTGTAGGTATTTATTTGAACCCTATAGGAAGAATTAACTGTGATAGTTACAATGATCGTACCCTTCACTAACACAAAAAGAAGTAACCTCTATTGTAGTTACTTCTTTTTAATTACTGCTTACATATTTATTGGATTTCCTGCAATTTCGCTTTCGATGGAGTCTTATAGTTTACATAGCCTTCCATATTCGTAACGTAATGATCATCCCCGAGATCATATTGTCCACCAAATTTATTATCATATTTATACACTCGATATTGTTCACCTGGATTAAGGACTCTCACAAACTCAAGCTTATCACCATTACGCTTCCAAAGATTGATAGGTTTAACAATGTCTACTTTGCCAATTTGTCCTTTTTTCATTAACAAACCGTCCCAGTATACCATTGGTGTTGGAGTCTGATCATCTGGGGTTTGTTCTGGTTCCGTTTCGTTCGAATCGATGCCTCCTGTTGTAACCCACTTTGCAATATCAGATAGGAATAACTGTGGGACATTTCCTGGTGTCATATATTCTGTCATCCAGTCAGGCTCACCTGGATAATCAACGAGTGTGTGGAACATATTCGGATATAACTTGTAATCAACATTGTTACGATTGTTTAACGCTGATTTCCATGCTTCGAATTCAGAAACTGGCACCTGCATATCTTTTCCCCCTTGAAGAAGAAGGGTAGGAATGTCTTGCTTCTTCGCTAGCTCTGTTGGAACATAATCTCGAAGATCAAACCACCAATAACCAGGCTGTAATTGGAAAGATGCGGGAATCTTTTCCTTTGTATACTGAGGATCATTTAATAATCCGAATTGGCCTTGATAGAATGTAAGCATTTCTTTTAGAGCAGTTATTTGTTCTTTTGGGGCCTGCATTTTTTCGGCAAGCTTCAGTTGCTCTTCCATTTGCCAAAGCATGATATCATGAAACTTTCCTGCTGGTCCTGCGACTCCAATAACACCTTTAATATCTTTATTCTTATCATTTTCCACAATTAAAGGTAATGCGAAAGCTCCTTGGCTATGACCAAGAACAAAAATATTATCAGCGTCAATTTCAGGGAGAGACTTCAGTTTATTAACGGCAAGATTCGCATCAATAACAGTTTCTTCCTGGATAGAGAACTTAGGCGCTACACTTGTCTTAACCGTATGTGCTCTTGTTCGTTTATCATAGCGAAGGACGGCAATCCCATCATTCGCAAGTCCTACAGCGATATCTCGGAATGGCTTAAAGACTGTAAACGTTTCATCCATATCGTTCGGACCAGAGCCGTGGACAAGAACAACAACAGGGAATGGCCCCTCTCCTTTAGGTACTGTCAATACTCCTGGTAACGCAAACTCTCCCTCTCCAATGACCACTTGTTTTTCCGTATAGTTTTCTGGGTGGTTATAGCTAGGATTTAGGAAGCTTTCAGGACCAGCCTGAGTATCAAACAGGAAGTCGTCTACTTTCCCTTCACGATTCAATTTGAGAACCTGTTTATAAGCTCCTTTTTCTGCTTTTGCCATAAAGGTAATCTTCGTATGTACCCCATCATTCATTACACCTTCCAATGATGTTTCTTTGATTTCACCATATGGAGCTGTTAGCTGTGCCCAAAGGGTGGGAAGAAGCTCCTTTGGTAACGCCGATTGAAGATTCTGACTTAATAGACTATGTGCAGCATCCCAGTTCTTTACCTTAGTAAACTCTAGAAATTCCTTTGCACTATTTTCAAAGTTTATTTCTTTCGTAACTTCTTGCGCTGAAACACGATGTTCAGAAACCGATAGATTGCCAGCAACTCCTGTCAGACTTAGGGAGCTAGCTAACATAAGCATGCTAATAGATTTGATTGCCTTTTTTGCCATTTTCATTCCTCCTATAAATATCTTACAATTCTTATATGTAATACGAATGGGTAGTGGAAAAGGTTCACATTTATTTTAGTATATGGAAAAACAGGGAACGTGGGGACGGACCTTGTGTTTAGCTAAGTAAAGCTAATGAAGCACAAGAACAGTTCCCACTTTTCCGTTAGTAAAGAGGGAGAGTAGTCAAATAAATGACTTCTCTCCCTTTTACGAATTAGAAGGATAAAGGTGAGCTTCAGTTTACAAGAATATTTCCTGCCTTAACTTTATTGCCCGCACCATCACTGATCATAGAATTGGTTGTTGTTTCTACCCAGATCTCTCCAGAAGCGAAAGAAGCACCTCTTTGTGGGATAATTAATAATTCATGGTCTCTCACCTGATTACCCACTGTATACTGGTTTGGATTTAATACATTTCCATCAATCATTATTTGAATGTTAATTTGCCTATTTGTTGGAACAATAATGTTTTCTGAGAAAGTTAATAAAATATGATTGTTTTGATCCTTCGTTGCAGCATGTAAAATCGGCTGGGTATTGTCTTTTATCGTTATAGTGTTTAGACTTTGATTTATCTCATTTCCAGAAAGGTCATTTACCCCTCTTACAGTTACTGAATAGCGTCCTGTTGTTGTAATTGTTCCCTCAAGGAGGTCAATTGTTACGACCTTTTGGTCACTATTTAGCGAAATTGGAGTATTAGCTGGTAGGGCTGTTCCATCAATTAAATAGTTTGCAAATAACTCTGCAGATTCCTTTGTAACAGGCTCGCTAAATACAGCTTTAATCTGTCCATTTGTAGCACCTTGTATAACGGTTACTTCAGGTTTAACATTGTCTGCCTTTTTCATAACCGATACTCTAAACGGTAAACTGTCATTTTGAGAGGTTGTATTGTCCTTAACAAGTCCTGCATCAGCATTAATAATGTAAACTCCGTCACTTAAATTCTTTGCATCAATAATCATTTTGTTGCCAACATTTTGTTTCACTGTTGGCTTAATCGGATTGTTATCAGGATCATAGAAAGTCATATTATTGACGGTTGGTGTGCCCGATTTTAATGGTTTGCTAAATGTTATATGTATTTCGTCTGTAGCAACGACATATTCAATGTTAACAAATTCAGGTGGATTTAACTCTCTAACTAGATTAACGGTATGTTGTGATACTTTACTGCTATTGTTAGAAAGGTCTTTAACTGCATTTATCTGCACATTTAGAAAAACAGCTGCCTCATTTGCAGCATAAACAGTAGCTGGAAGCTCAATCTCAAACTTTGTTTTCAATCCACCGGAAACGTCTTTAATGGACGTTGGTCTTATCGCTGTGGTTCCTTTATTGATAACGAGGTGACTCGATGTAAAGTCTGTTAATGTTTCGCTAAATTCAATGATAAACGTTTTTTCATCTTTGGCTTGAATGCTTCTTACTTCAGGTGGCATAGTATCTGCCAAGGCATTGTAAAAGAAATTCCCTCTATAAGTATCCATTGTATTAGGACTGTAAGGGACAAGATCTCTTGCTCCAGATAAGATAATGGAATAGTAGTTTCCGGTTTTTAAGCCTAGTCTGTTCAATTCCGATTTCGGAATAATAATTGAATCAGAATCATTATACAAAGCGGAATAAGAAACGGACTTTCCTTCAATCATTACAGCAATTGGTGAGCTTGCTGAAATTAATTCTGAGAATTTAATCTCAAGATTTCCGTTTGAATCAGCTGTCACAAAAGTGACTGCTGGCTTTAGATAATCTGAAAATAAGAAAGAAGATACATAATCGGTCGAACCTAACGACAGATTTTTGTCAGTGTGAATATTTTTTTTCACTGTAACGGTGTAAGAAACATTTGTAGAAAGAGACTCGGATAATTCAATGAGTACAGATTTTTTATCGTCTAAGAGTTTAGCATTTTTTATGGTTCTACCAGAGACTGTGTAATTATTAATATTCTCTGCTCCATTTGCCCCGGATCCAGGGAGCATCTGATGATTAAATTCAATCTTTATTCGTTTTGGTTCAACTGCACTTACTTTTTCAACCCTAGGAATAGTAGGTGCTTCCATTTTGTTTAATCGGTCACTTAAATCGTTTTTCATAATAGCATTATCAACATAATTTAAATATCTTTTTGCCTCAGCTAGATGCTTTTCTGCAATAGATGATTCTTTTGCTGAGAAGGCTTCCATAGCTCTATCAAGTTCAATTTTCACCGTTACTGCATACATGGCACGATCTCGAATCTCTTCAGCCCCATATTTATATTGAGAGCGTATTAATTCTCTTGTTGATTTTCCATAGACACGATCAAGTAAAAGCGCTTGTTTACGAATTTCTCTTGTTAGCTCATGATAGGCTCTTTCAGTGTCGTCATTGATGATGTTCCTACTTATTAGATCATCTAAAGTTCTTTGTTTTTCTTTAATCTTTTCTCCAGCTGTAATGGCATCGATGTACCGCATTGTCCGATCAATATGTACTTTAACTTCTACATCTAGCTCAGCTAAATACTTTTGTTTTTGAGCAGAAGAAAGCTTACTTACTTCCTTTACGGCTTGTTCATAGGCGGACTTGGTCGCATTATAAGCTAACCATGGTCTTGATTTGCCATCAGCACTTCCTTCAATGGAAATAGCCCATTTTAACATTGTTCCAAGCTCTTTTGCTTCTTTTACAAGTTTCTCAGCATTGATAGACGAAGAAGCCTCGGCTGATGAAGTCGTTACGAAAGCTGAAGAAGCTATAGTAGAAGCACAAATAATTTTTAGTGTTTTTTGTTTATTCATTAATACCTCTCCTTAAATGAAAAAATTTCTATATGTGGAAACAACATCAAGTCTATATGTCTATTGTAAAAGATTATTTACTATAGTTAAATAGCTAACAAAATTTATAGTAAAAGAATAAGTATTTCCAGTTAGAGAAAAAACGAGGAAAAACATACCTAATAAAGTAATATTTGCTATAATAAAAAAGGAAAGGAGCAGATTGGATGAAAAGAAAGGTTTTTATGTTATTGCTAGTCCTTCCTCTATTTTTATCAATTGGACAAACAAGAGGATTTGCTGAGGAAGAGAGCGAGAATGAGAATGAGATTGAGATTGAAAATGAGATTGAATATGAAACAAAATATGAAATAGAAAATGAAGAAACTTTAATCGGCGGAGCAAGTATTATAGGGCCGCAGGTTTTTCAAGTTTCGGCTTTAACTGCTGCAGCAGGAACTGATGCTATGGATAATGCCTACATGTATTTCATTATGCATGGAACACCATCAGCCTTAGCAGTTGTCGATTTAAATAGGAATGAATTGAAGAATACATATACTCTATCAAATTCCACAAGTGCTTGGGGATTGGATGTAGATAACGATGGAACTGTTTGGGTAGGTGGAACAACGAAGGGAAATGTGTATAGCTACAACCCGAATACAGAAGAATTTCTTGATCATGGAGATAAACTGACATTACCAAAGGACACAGCGATCCAAGATATTGATGCAGTAGATGGGATTATCTACGGCTCAACTGCCTATGGTGGTTCGGTATTTAAGTATGATTCGATTTCAGAAGAATTAGAGAATTTCGGTCAAGTGTACTATAAAAAGGAATTCGCGAAATCACTCATTTTTGATGAAGAGAGTGATTCTTTATTTGTAGGAGTAGGGTCGAAGGCTGATTTAGTTAAATTCGATTTAAAAACAAAACGGAAAACAGCCTTTCTTCCGAATGAATACAAGGATAATAAATATGTCCGTGATCTTAGAATCATTGGGAATAAGTTACTTGCTCGAATGGAGCCATCAAATCAATTAGTTATTTTTGATAAAGAAACGTTAGAACAAATTGGTGAAATAGAGTTGAACTCAAGGACGGTATCTTTAGCTTCTCCATATGAAAATATCATCTATTATTCTAAGAATAATACACTTTATCAATATGATTTAAATACGAACGAAGAAATGACTTTAGATGTTCCGTTATTAAAGGGGACAGAACTACTAACAGCAGATTTTGTTCAGTTAGAGGATGAGAATTATCCAGGGCTTACGCTTGTTGGATTAATCGATAATGCTGGAAATATTCTAAAGTATAATCTAGAGACGGGTTATTATGAAATAACATTGATGGAGTTACCTGGGCAGCCAGTTACGCTTTATACAATGATTCAGGATGAAAAAAGAGAGAATATCTTCATTAACGGCTACATGTCAGGTGGATTAGCGATTTACAATACAATTACACAAGAAACGACACTGCACCAGAAAATTAGTCAAATCGAATCGATGACAATCATCGGAGATAAATTATATATTGGTGCCTATCCGAAGGCAAGAGTGCTTGAGCTTGATTTAACTCAACCCTGGAGTGATACGAATCCTCGGGAGATTATGAGACTTGGCGAATATGGGCAGGAGCGCTCAACAGCTATTACAGCCATTCCAAAGCTAAATAAAGTATTTGTGGGAACTTATCCAGAAACAAGTATCGGTGGCGGAGCACTTGCAGTTTATGATTTAAAAGGGAATAAATCTGAAGTATACGAGAATTATATTTATAATCAAAGTTTAGTTTCATTCCTGCATCACGGTGACTTTATCTATGGTGGAACGTCAATACACGCTAATTATAATGTGAATGAGCGTGGGGCAAGATTTTTCCGTTTCCGACCGGATTATCCAGAGGAGAAGGAATATATCCATTTACCATTCAGTGCAAGTATGATTACGAGCTTGATTTCTGATAAAGAGGGAACGATTTGGGGAATGGCTGATGGAAGACTATTCTCTTATAACCCAACTACTGAGGAAATGAAAGATACGCAAATTTTAGAGTTAATTTCAGGACGCTTCCGCAACGCCAAGATTCTAATGGGGATTGACGGGAATATATATGGAACGGTAGAAGGAATGCTCTTCCAAGCTGATCCAAAGACATTAGACATTACGATTTTAAAAGAAGAGGGCGCCAATGATTTAGCCCAAGATTCTAACGGGGATCTATACTTCCGTCATGAAGCAACACTTTTTAAATATCATTTTTTCAAAAATATGGAGTAACAAAAAGGCTGACCTGAGGGTCAGCCTTTTTGTTATGTAAAAATAAATCGTCGTAGGATTCATTGAACAAGCCTCGATGTAAATGAAGTAATCGTAAGCGCAGTTAAATGAAGCCGACGACATTTACCTAAGTAGATGATTTTTCACAGAGTATGACTGCGAGCATATATTTAAGAAAATTTATGCAGAGAAATATTTCATAGTGCCTATATTATAGGAAAGTTTTAGATTTTTTTTAATAAATTTTTCCTCTATAACCAATTTAAAATCCAATTGGAATATTTTTATCGTTTCATAAAATCTTCTACTCTATTACCATAATATATAGAGGACAGGAATAATAATCCTCTATTACTATATCAATCTAATTACATCTTAGGAGGATTTCATAATGAATAAAAAGAAAGCAATCAAAATTCTTAGCGCAACAGCTGTTGCGGCAACAGCATTCGTTGCAACTTCACCAGCACAAGCAGCATCTACAAATGATGCAGCTAGCCTAGTAAAAAAAGCAAAAGACGCAGGTACAGTTCTTAAATGGGCGATCTCAACAGAAGGTTCTGCTGATGGCACAACTCGTCCATGGGCACAATACAATGCAGCAAAAGTTGCTCGCGATGCAGCAGTAGCAGCAGTTAACAAATTACCAGCAGCTCAAAAAGCAGCTTACCTTGCTGACATCGAGCAAAACGTAACACTACATATCAACCGTGCAATGGCATACATTGATGCTATTACTGCTGGAGAAAAAATTAAAGCGAAGAAAGAAGCTCTTGAAGTATTAATCGCTAAAAACCTTATCGATGACCAAACAGAAACAGCTTACCACGAGCTTTCAAAAGAAATCCGTAAGCAAGCGATCCTTTTAGACCGCGTATACGGTAAATCTACTCGTGACGAAATCCGTAAAGCATACAAAGAAACAGCTGAAACAGTACGTGACAGCATTAAATATGAAGTAACAGTTAAAATTGAACTTGATTTAGCGAAGAAAGCTTTAGCTGATAACAATGTTGCTGTCGCTGAAAAACACCTTGCTGAAGCTGCTAAATATATGACAGAAGTTAAAAATGTAACTATGAAAGAAGAACTTGTAAAAACTTTAGCTGAAATTGAAGCTCAAATGACACCTAAGGTTGCTTCTGTAAGTGCGATTAACGGTACTCAAGTAAAAGTTACTTTCAATAAAGACGTAAAATCAGCTGTACCTGCTAACTTCACTGTAACTCGTCAAGACGATGCAAACATTCGTCAATTCGTATCAAAAGTAGAAGTTAATTCAGCAAACAAAAAAGAAGTAACTCTTACATTTGCAGATAAATTAACTGCTGATAAATCTTATAAATTAGTTGCTAACAATGTTGTTGTTGAAGGTGATGCGAAAGTAGAAAACAGTACTTCTGAATTCACATATGAAAAGTCTGTTGTTACAGGTGTTGAGTTCACTGCAACTACTTTAGCTCCAACTAAAAATGTTAAAGATATCGTGAAAGTCACTGACCAATTAGGCCGCGACATTACTAAAGAAGTTGAATTTGAAGTTGAAACTTCTGATAGTGCAGTTATCACAACTGATGGTCTGGCTGGGGCTGAAGGTTCTGCTATCGTACGTGTAAAAGTTAAAGGAACAAATGTAACAACAGCTGCTACAACAATCAAGGTTAGCAATAAAGTTGCAACTTCATTTGTTGGCTTACACATCGGTGCTGACTTAACAGCAAAAACTACAAAAGAATTTAAGGAAATGAAGAAGGAAGATGTTGTTACATCTATTAACATGGGTGCACAAGATCAATTCTTAAACATGTTCTACAGTGACCAATATGGCAATGATGATTTAGATGCAAAAGTTGGTGCTGAAGTAACATATACGAATATTACTCCTGAAGTTGCCGTTGTTGATGTTAATGGTAAAATTACTCCAATCTCAACAGGTACTGCGGTTGTCAAAGTAAAAGTTGGAGAAGTTGAAACAACTGTTAACTTTGAAGTAAAAGCAACAGCTAAAATTGCTACTATCCATACGGATAAAGAAACAGTAAAAACTGCTATTGATGCAATTCAAGATACATTTAAAGTTTCATTTAAAGATCAATATGGTCAAGCAATTAAATTTGATGCTAGCAAATTAACTATCAAATCTGCGGATGAAACAATTGCTAAGGCAACAGCTTCTGCAACAACAGGTAATAAAGATGAAGTAATTTATTCAGTTAAAGGTATTAAAGAAGGAACTACTAATTTAACAGTAACTTATACTGATGGAGACCTTAAATTAGAAAAAGTAATGCCTGTAACAGTAACTAAAGCTGGTACTTTAAAAGGTTATGTAGTAGAAACTGACTACACAATCTTAGACACAAACTTTGCTGCAACTGAAACAGAAAAGGATAACAACGCTGCAACAGTTAAAGTTTATTCTGTGGATGAAAATGGAAATAAATTAGCGGCTGTTAAAGCAACTGATACTACTTTTGTATTTGTTGATGAAGCAAACACAAATGCCGTAAAAGATAAAATCACATTAGATCAAACTGCAGATACTGTAACATTAACTTCAAATCCAGCGAAAGATACAAACGCTCAAGTACAAGTTAAAGTTGGTAATTTAGTAGTTGATACAATTACTTTTGAAATCAAAAACACAGAATCAACTGCAACTTCTGTAGCATTTGATAACACAGCGTTACCTTCGTTAACTGTAGGTGCTAATTTAGATGAGAATTTAAAAGAATTAGTAACAGTTAAAGACCAATTCGGAAAAATTGTAGCTGCTCCATCCCTAACATTTGAATATGTTGTTACAAATGCTACAAATGGTTTCCAAGTAGGAGAATCTAAAGAAATTAGTATTGCTGATGCTACTAAAGATGCAACTGCTGACGTGGTAATTACAAAAGTTTCAGTAGCAGGAAACAACTTATTAACTACTCCAGTAGTGGTGAAATCGGTTGTTAAAGCACCTATTACAGTAGGCCATGCAACTGATGCTGGACTAAGTAAATCTGTTACTACTTTTTCATTAAAACAAGATTTAACTACAGTTGTTATTGCTGCAGGTTCTGATAAAAAAATCACTTTCACGAAATCTTTAGAAACATGGACACCAAATGGTGCTTACACAGACAAGACTGAAGAGCTAAAAACTTCTGGTACTGAAGAAGAAAAAGCTTTAATTCAAGCTGGATACAAAATCTATAAAGATTCTAACGATAAGAAACTTGTAATGAAATCTGCTGCAAATGAAATCAAATTTGCTTGGACAAATGGTACTACTGTTTCAGACCTAAACGAAAATTTTGCTAAAACTTTCTCACTTTCTGTAACGAAAGCAAAGTAATATCAAAATATATGAAAATTTGAAAGCACAACTATTAATAGTTGTACTCAGATTGACGATAAAAGGCCATTTAGGAATGTTCTTATTCCTAAATGGCCTTTTTACAAATATAGAAAATAATATGTTAAATTAATTGAATCATTCTTTAAAGAAATACGGCTTCTCCTACTAATAGGGAAGGGTAGTTCCTCTATTTCTCTTCCTCCAAACCTTTCTTCAACTCATCAATATTAAATTTACCATTTTCCTCCTTAATTAAAAGAGGGTTTTTTTTTGGCTTCATGTAAATAGAGGACATTTCGTTTTGTGCTCTTTCCGAAAATAAGCTACATAGTTGTTTTGCGTCATGCCATTTATTATTAAACGTAAATACTCTCATATTTACCGTAATGACGCAGCCATTGCTTAAATAGACATCTGTTTTAGTGCCGTTTGCTCTTGTTTCAGTGATGTGTAACGGGTTAAACCATATGCATTCGTGCTTATAAGGCGAAATAATCGGAACTAGACACACGTTTTGAGCAGGATTAATCATGACTGGAACCATGCTTGTTTTCCCGAGCGTTGATTTTGCGCTTTCAATGGCACCTTTTAAGCTAAACCCAATGTACTGAATAGAATCATCAATGACCTTTAACGGCTTTTGATCGACGAGGAAGCTTAAATTTCCTTCAAAAATCCTTGTACACGGCTTCCCTAATAATGCATACTCTCCCACAAGAAAAATAGTGTTACGATTGACGATATGACTCTCAACGATAAAAATGTCTTCCACCCCATTATCATTTAATATTGGTTCATGTATGAAAAAGACAAATTATGTATTAGGCCAAAGGACTCGGTAACAACTAACTACTTTATACTATACCAAATGATTTGTTATAAAATTCTAATATTTATGAATATTTTGTGACTAATAGAAATAAGAGGGTTTAGAACATCATCTTCTCTTCATTTTCACGTTTTTTCTAAACTAATTGACGTGATTCAGCCCAATGCACTTCATCATCACGTTGTTTCTAAGCTAACCGACGCGATAGTTAATTTATTACAAATAAAATAAGCAACCTTAGAGAAAACTCATAAGGTTGCCATTATGAAAATAAGTTTTAAAATAATTTTATCAGCTTACCCAGCATATTTAATGCCAGCAGGCTTTATTTTTGTTTTATCGTCGGAACTGCAAGGTGTGACACCATATGTCATTTCACATTTAGGACAGTTCATAATGACCTTTTCCAACGTGAATACTTCCCCGCACTCACAAGTGATTGTATGGGCAACTAAGGGCTCCATGTTTTCTTTTCCTTTGCTTTTAACATGATCAACGATCGCTTTGCCGTCTTTCAAACTTGAACAACCACAGCTCATGAGGCAACTCTCCTTTTTCCTTCAAGTTGTTGATATTAACGATATTCAAAAAATAACATTATTTTTCACAAATGGATATACCAAAAGTCACATCGGTAGCAGCAGTGTCTAATCTTCTTCTCGCTATAGGCTAGCCACCTATCATTGTGATTGCAGATGGCTAGCCTTCGATATCAAACTCATAGCTATTAGATAGCAACTACCATTTGAGCTCACCATTCTTTGTTTTAAGTAGCTTTACTAATCCTGAATCTCAAGATTTCCTCTCAATCTCTCCTTTGCTCCTTTTCTCCACGCTTTCACAGCTGAAACGGAAACTCCTTCCTTTTCAGCAATTTCCACTACAGACAAATCATCAATGCAAGTATACAAAACCCATTTTGTTTGGTTTTCGGTTAAGATTTCACAGTATGTGAGAAGAAATTTTTTCTCAAAGGGCTGCTCAATCATAGGATCCTCTATACCATCCCAGAATTCTTCTTTTGGATAAACACTTCTTTCTTCATTTTTACTATTCTTCGTTAGTTCCGTCATCAACCGACCTTTAATATAAGCATAAGCAAAGCTTGTGAATGCTCCTTTTTCTGGGTCGAACCGCTTATTAGCCTCCCAGAGAGCAATTAAGCCAATCTGATAGAATTCATCCTGATTCTTGTAAATGTGCAGCGAGTGCATAATTTTGTGAATCATATTTTCATATTTTTCCGCTATTTGCTCAAATCTATCCATTTCGATATCCCTTCAGGAAAGCGCGCTTATCAATGTATTCCCGGGTATCTTTAACATAATTGAAAGGGGGATTTTGAGCGAATGCTAGAATGTTACAAATATTTAGCTAATGTAAAAAAATAAATATGAAATGGAGAAGGTTTTTTACGGAATGAGTGTTGAATTTAAAGATTTCTGTGAAAAGGGGAGAAGTTAAGCTTTGTAGGTTAATAGCTATTCGTTTTCAATGGGTGACACACCCAATTCCTAGAAGTATAATGGAAATAAACCACCATTTAAGGAGAGATTTAGGATGATGTTTTCAAATATTTTAGTTCCATATGATGGATCAGAACTTGCAATGAAATCACTAGAGACAGCCATTGAATTAGCAAAACTTAATCCTTCTATTAAAGTAACAGCTCTACATGTTTATCAGCTTCCAGCAAAACGAGTAGCAGATTCCATCTATAATCCTATTAAAAAGACAATCATAGAGGATGCCCATGAAGTGATTTCTCATGCAAAAGAAAAGCTAGAAGAAATTGCAGAACAGGCAGAAGCTGTTGTAGCAGAAGGTGCTCCTATTCGAGTTATTTTGGAAAAGACGCACGAGAACAAAAGTGACTTAATTATTATGGGTAGCCGTGGATTAAGCGGAATTAAAGAATTCCTCGGAAGCGTAAGCCATTATATTTCACAGAACTCTAACGTTCCTGTTTTACTAATTAAATAGTTTTAAGAAACATCGTTTGAGGCTGTCCGATAAGTGCCTGGCTCTTCGTTTTCGGACAGCCTTTGATTTTCTTCCTATTTAAATCTAAATCCCATTTGGAACTTGATAGAGGATCTCCACTAGTCTATCTAATAGCTAGCTCCTTGCTAGCACTCTGAATTAATATGCTAGCAAGGAG
>JAEWIG010000140.1 GCA_023387295.1 Bacillota bacterium
AGCTAGACAAAATGAAAAGCGGAGAGTGCCTGCTTATCGGCGACAAGCATAAGACGAGCCGGCAGGAAGGTTGTCCTTTAACCTTCTTGACGGATTGGCTTATGACCTCGAGCCGATGGCACTCGGAGCTAGACAACATTAGGAATGAAGGCTAAATACGCCACATCCTGTGCGTCAAGCGGAAGCTGCATAGTTAACGGTAAGTTGGGATATAAATTAGAAATTTTATATAGTAAAGGATGTTTTCAATGTCATTTGATGGTTTATTTACGAGGGCGATGACTGATGAGCTCGCCAGAGAATTAAAAGGCGGGAGAATTAGTAAGATCCATCAGCCTTATAAAAATGAAATAGTTTTAGTTGTAAGAGCAAACGGGAAAAATCACAAGCTACTATTATCTGCTCACCCTAGTTATGCACGAGTGCAAATAACAGATGAGTCGTATGATAACCCTTCAGAGCCACCGATGTTTTGCATGTTATTAAGAAAACACCTTGAAGGTTTTTTTCTCGAAGACATTCACCAGATCGAATTAGATCGCATCATTATTTTTGAAGTAAAAGGAAGGAATGAGATTGGAGATACGTCCTATAAACAGCTAATCATCGAAATTATGGGAAGGCATAGCAACATTACTTTAGTTGATAAAACAAGGAATATGATTTTAGATAGCATAAAACATGTTTCCTATGCTGTGAATAGCTATCGTGCCATATTACCAGGACAAGAATATATCCTTCCACCACGACAGGAAAAAATAAATCCGTTTGAAGCGGATGAGAATGATATTTTAAGACAAATAGATTTTAACAGTGGAAAGCTTGATAAGCAGCTTGTTGCAGCTTTTGCAGGTATGTCCCCATTATTTGCAAAGGAAATATTATTTCAAGCAGGTCTTGCTAATCGTTCGACATTGCCGAACGCATTTCTATCATACATGCAATTGCTGAAGGAACAAAAAATAGCACCAACGATTACAACTAGCGCGCAGAAGGATAACTTTTACTTATTTCCACTGACTCATTTACAAGGAGAAATGAAAGAGTTTACGTCACTTAGTGAAATGCTTGATCGATTTTATTTCGGTAAAGCTGAGCGAGACCGAGTCAAGCACCAGTCAAATGATCTTGAACGTTTTATTGTTAACGAAAAAGAAAAAAATGAAAAAAAGATTACTAAACTTACAGCAACATTAAAGGAAGCAGAAAATGCTGAGATTTTAAAGCTTTATGGAGAATTAATCACAGCTAATCTTTATGCCATTCAAAAAGGCATAAAAGAAATAGAGGTCATTAACTATTACGATGAAACAGGTGCGACAGTCACAATCCCGCTAGAACCACAAAAAACACCGTCTGAAAACGCTCAAAGATATTTTACAAAATATCAAAAAGCAAAAAATTCAGTCGCTATTGTAAAAGAGCAAATTGAAAAAGCTCATGAAGAACGTACCTATTTTGAATTATTACACCAGCAGATCAATTCAGCTTCTCCAAAGGATATTGAGGAAATAAGAGAAGAACTTATTGAAGGTGGCTACTTAAAAGCTCGCCATAAAAAACAAAATAAAAAATCACAAAATACGAAGCCAACATTAGAGCAATATCTCTCTTCTGATGGTACTGTTATTCTCGTCGGAAAAAACAATAAGCAAAATGATTACTTAACAAATAAACTTGCTGCAAGAGATGAAATATGGTTACATACAAAGGATATTCCAGGTTCGCACGTCGTCATACGAAGCAAAGAGCCTTCTGAGGAAACAATCGTTGAAGCGGCAGCTTTAGCAGCCTATTTTAGCAAAGCACGTAGCTCTAGTTCTGTGCCTGTTGATTTTACACAAGTCCGCCATGTGAAAAAGCCTAGTGGTGCAAAACCTGGTTTTGTCATTTATGATAATCAGCAAACAGTATATGTAACACCCGATGAAGAGATTGTAATTTCGCTCAGTAAAAATTAAAAATAAAAAAGGAGTTCATAATCGTTGTAGAAACGAAAATGAACTCCTTTTTTATTTGTTTGCTTTGCTAACTAAACTGGTTGATTTCTGCAACAATCAATTAAATGACAAACCCAATAATGATTGCCTTTCAACTATTGAGCTCCCCACTTTTCAGGATTGATTCTCCATTCAGTAAGCTTCTCTAAGTCCTCTTCCTGAATATATCCTTTTTCCTTTGCAATTGTAGAAAGCGTTTCGAAATCAGATAAGGAATAAGCTGTGATATTTGCCTTTTCAAGCAATTCTTTACCCTTTTCAAGCTGATATGTAAAAATGGAAACGGCTCCTAGCACTTCACATCCAGCCTGACGCAGTGCATCTACTGCTGTAATGACACTACCACCAGTGGAAATTAAATCTTCAACAACAACAACCTTTTGTCCACGTTCTGCTTTTCCTTCAATTTGATTACCTTGACCATGACCCTTTGGCTTTGAACGAACATAGCACATTGGCAAATCAAGTAATTCACTAACCCAAGCAGCATGAGGTATTCCCGCTGTTGCTGTACCTGCAACTAACTCAACATCAGGGAACTTTTCTTCAATTAGCGCTGTTAATCCTTGAGCGATTTCTCTACGAACAGCAGGATAGGATAAAGTTAAGCGGTTATCACAATAGATAGGTGAACGTAATCCTGATGACCAAGTGAATGGTTCATTGGGCTTTAATGACACTGCCTTAATTTCTAATAAGCTTTCTGCGATTTTTTCTTTCATATTTTTTTATCCTCCCATGCTTGCTTAAACAATTTGTAACTCTCTAACGGGTTGAGTGATTTTGTTATTGGACGACCCACAACTATTGCAGACACACCCTCTGATTTTGCAAATTGAGGCGTTGCCACTCGTTTTTGATCCCCAACATCATCAGTCGAAATTCGAATACCAGGAGAAACTGTTAAGAATTCATTTCCAAGGTGTTTGCGAATTGCTTTTACTTCATGTGTTGAGCAAACTACCCCATCTAAGCGAGCACTTTTAGCTAAAGAAGCATAATGTAGGACTGATTCTTCTAATGAAACTTGAATAAGCTGCTCTGCCTTCATTTGTTCCTCTGATGTACTTGTCAATTGAGTAACGGCTACACATGCAGCGCGGTTTTTTCCCGATTCTGTTCCAATTGTTAAGCCCTCGAGTGCCGCTTCCATCATTTCTTGCCCACCTGCAGCA
>JAEWIG010000147.1 GCA_023387295.1 Bacillota bacterium
GGCTTTTCGTGATCCAGATGTAAAAGGAATTCTTACAGTACTCGGCGGATATAATGCAAATCAGCTTTTAAAATACATAGACTATGACTTAATTAAAGCGAATCCGAAGGTGTTTTGTGGGTATAGTGATATAACGGCTTTATGTGCAGCGATCTATTCAAAAACTGGTTTAATTACATACTCTGGTCCACATTTTTCCACATTTGGTGTTAAATACGGGCTAGAATACACACTAAATTCTTTTATTGAAGCCATAACAAATGATGCCCCATATGAAGTTGAGCCTTCTTCCTTTTGGAGTGATGATCCATGGTATCTTGACCAAGAAGATCGGACATTCCTTGATCAAGACAAATACTTAGTATTGCAAGAAGGTGAAGCTAATGGTGTTCTAATCGGCGGAAATTTATGTACGCTTAATTTATTGCAAGGAACAGAGTATATGCCTTCGCTTAAAAATGCCATTCTTTTTATCGAGGATGATGAAGAATCACATGCTCTTACTTTTGACCGTGATCTGCAATCATTACTTCATCTTCCAGATGCGAAAGATATCAAAGCTTTATTAATTGGCAGATTTCAAAAGGATTCACACATAACTGAAGAGGCACTTAGAAAGATTATCGCTACAAAAGAAGAACTGAAGGATATCCCGATCATTGCAAATGTTAATTTCGGTCATGTTCAGCCATTTGCAACCATACCTGTCGGTGCCTACGCAATGATTACAGCCTCAGAAAAGCATACAGAGATCATTATTGAACAGAAAATATAGATAATAGCTTGAAAATTCGAAGACAGCCAATTATGGCTGTTTTTTTAAAACCTAGTTAAAGAACAATGTTGATTTTGGCACCTGGAGCGGAAATCAACAGCCTCGTTTAACAGAGCCTTTCTATAAAGAATTTCTTTGAGTTTGTTTGTACTATCAAAATAATCAGAATAGTGATATAATTTTTGTGTAATTGGGCAAGAAGCTTGAATTTCATAGGGTTTTTTTCAGATTCAAATCAAGGCGAAAATACGCTTTGATAAATTTGTTTCATATGTTGTAGCTTCAGCTTGGATGGAGGGAGTTTATGAATCAGACGAATTTAATTAAACCAATATTGGATGCAGCATATCCAGTAATTGATTATGGCAAAGGGGTCTTTTTATATGATAAGGAAGGGAAGGAATATTTAGACGCTTCATCCGGTGCAATCACAGCGAATATCGGCCATGGTGTGGCTGAAATTATCGATGCAATGCATGAGCAAGCTAAAAGAGTATCATTCGTTTATCGATCGCAATTTACGAGTGACGCTGCAGAAAAATTGGCAAAGAAAATCTCTGATTTAACAACTGGAGACTTAAACTGGTCCTTCTTTGTGAACAGTGGCTCGGAAGCGACAGAAACAGCGATGAAAATTGCCATTCAATATTGGCAGGAGAAAGGTGTACAAACAAAGTCTAAAGTTTTATCTAGATGGATGAGCTACCATGGAATAACCTTAGGAGCATTATCCATGTCTGGTCATACAGGAAGAAGAGCGAGATTTATTCCGTTGCTAGAAGATTTTCCAGTCATCCATCCTCCATACTGCTATCGATGTCCGTATAATCGGGAGCCAACAGATTGTGATTATCTATGTGCTCAAGAGCTTGATACTGTTATAAAACGAATTGGTGCAGAGCAGATTGCTGCTTTCATTGCTGAACCTATTATTGGAGCTGCTGGCGGAGCGATTACTCCTCCTAAGGATTATTATAAAGTTATTAAAGACATATGTGAGAGAAATAATATATTATTTATCGCTGATGAAGTCATGACCGGCTTCGGACGGACTGGTACGATGCTAGCTTGCGAACAATGGGGTATTGAGCCTGATATTGTTGCATTAGGGAAGGGGATGGGTGCTGGTTATGCTCCGATTGCCGCAGCGCTTGTTAGTGAAAAAGTGATGCAACCGATTATTATGGGTTCGAAAATAGTTATGAGTGGACACACTCTGAGTGCAAATCCACAATCATGTGCGGTATCATTAGCAGTTCTTGAATATTTAGAACGAAATAAAATAATCGATGATGTTAATCCAAAAAGCGATTATTTAATCCACCATTTATCAAAACTTCAAGAGAAATTTCCGATTATAGGTGACATCCGTGGAAAAGGCCTTATGATTGGTATTGAATTTGTCGAAAATCAAGCTGATAAAACACCATTCCCTCGGACACTTCTACTTACACAAAAATTAATTCTACTAGCTCAGGAGAACGGACTTCTAATCTACCCTGCAGGCGCTGGTATTGATGGAGTAAACGGGGATGCAATCTTAATTGCCCCACCTCTTACTATCACATATTCAGAAATGGATGAATTAATTTACCGTTTTACACTAACATTGCAGCAGTTCTCAAATAAATATTTTTCGCCAAGTAAAGAGGTGCAGTAAAGATGGATAATCGATTTGAGAAAATAATATCCATTGAAGGGGCAATGGACCATTTTTTTGATGGAATGTCAATTTTATTTGGAGGGTTTGGGGGAATTGGTTCACCTCCTACATTAATTGATGGCATTCTTAAGAAAGGAATAAACGAGTTAACCTTAATTGGAAATGATACAGGTTTTCCTCATATTGGAATTGGTAAGATTGTAAGCCAAGGTAGAGCTAGAAAAATTATTGCCTCACATATTGGTTCTAATCCTGTTGCAGGACAATTAATGACAGAAGGAAAGCTCGAAGTTGAGTTTTCACCACAAGGAATTTTGGCAGAAAGAATTCGGGCGGGTGGAGTTGGTCTTCCAGGCATCCTGTCTGATATTGGCATTGATAATGAAATGGTATCAAGGGAGAAACAGAAATTATTTTCTGCTGGCAAGGAATATTTAATTGAAACGGCGCTAACAGCTGATGTTGCCATCGTCTATGCCAAAAAGGCAGATTCATTTGGTAATTTAATTTATGACAAAAGTGCGCGAAACACAAATCCACTTGTGGCTATGGCTGGAGATATTACAATCGCTGAGGTTGAAGAAATTGTCCCACTCGGCTCGTTAAATCCAGACGAAATTATTACTTCCGGGGTATTTATTGATTATATCGTCCCTTCAAAAGGAGTGAATTGGAAATGGGCTTGGGAATAGAAAATCGCAATCGAATTGCTAAACGGGCAGCTTCAGAAATAAAAAACGGTATGGTTGTTAATCTTGGTATTGGAATTCCTTCTCTCGTTCCTAATCATTTAGCTCATGAGATGAATGTTATTTTTCATGCCGAAAACGGTATTACAGGGATGGGACCAAGTCCTAAAGCAGGAGAAGAAGACGAGAATTTATGTAATGCTGGAGGGTTTCCGGTCACAGTCATAGAAGGCGCTTCATACTGTGACAGTGCCATATCATTTGGAATGATTCGACGAGGAAAGGTAGATATTACGATTCTAGGATCGCTTGAAGTAAGTGAACAAGGTGATTTAGCCAATTGGATCGTACCCGGAAAAAAAGTTCCTGGAATGGGTGGAGCAATGGAGCTTGCCCAAAAAGCAAAAAAAGTGATCGTTCTTATGAATCATGTTGATAAACGAGGGTATCCCAAAATTGTTAAAAGTTGCACTCTTCCCTTAACATCGGCAAAGTGTGTCGATTTAATTATTACAGAAATGGCTGTTTTTCAGGTCACTAATGATGGATTAATCCTTAATGAATTATTTCATCCATACTCGATTGATGATATTAAGCTGAACACTGGAGCGGAGTTTCGAATTAGTGATAGGCTTTTAGTCAATGAATAAAATATTAGGCAATATCCTGAAGTGTATATGGACTTATTTGACTTCAATTTTCATCATAGTAGGAGGATGAGAGGGAAAAGGAGTGGGAGTATGCAAATAGAACAAAGAATTCAAGAATGGTTATATGAAAACCGAACGAAGGGTGTCCGCTTTCTTCAACAGCTCGTTCAAGAAGGTAGTACACGGGGAAATGAGAGCAGGGCACAGGCGATTATAATAGAAAAATGCCGTGAGCTCGGATTAGAATTGGATATTTGGGATATTGGTGAAGAAGAGCTGATAAACCACCCTGTTTTTTGCTCTGATCGAAAAGACTTTAAAGGTAATTCTAATGTAGTTGGTGTGCTAAAAGGCCATGGCAAAGGCAGGTCAATTATCCTTAACGGACATATCGATGTTGTTCCAGAGGGTGATCGCAATGACTGGGAAGAAGAGCCATTTAGTGGAATAATCAAGGATGGGCGAATATATGGACGTGGAACAACCGATATGAAAGGTGGTTCAGTTTCTTTATTGCTCGCTATTGAAGCAATAATTAATACCGGTATTTTCCTTAAGGGTGATGTAATATTTCAAAGTGTTATAGAAGAGGAAAGTGGGGGCGCAGGAACTTTAGCAGCTGTTTTGAGAGGGTATAAGGCAGATGGTGCCATTATACCAGAGCCGACGAATATGAAGCTTTTTCCTAAGCAACAAGGTTCAATGTGGTTCAGAATCACCGTTAAAGGTCGTTCTGCACATGGAGGAACGAGATACGAAGGGATAAATGCGATTGAAAAGGCAATGGGTATCATTCAAAGATTACAAGAATTAGAGACAATTCGAAATGAAAGAATTACAGATCCACTTTATGAACAGATTCCGATTCCAATTCCGATTAATATTGGCAAAATTTACAGTGGTGAATGGCCATCATCTGTCCCAGATATGGCCGTCATTGAAGGCAGGATTGGTGTTTCACCAGATGAGAGACTAGAAGATGCAAGGAAAGCACTAGAGGATTGTCTTTCTGAATTTGCACAAACGGATGAATGGCTATGTTTGAATCCTCCAAAGGTGGAATGGTTCGGAGGACAATGGCTTCCTGGGAATTTAGAGATGACTCATCCGTTAATGGAGACAATTTCAGCTGGTTTTCAGCAAGTCAAAGGGACAAAACCAATAATAGAAGCTTCACCATGGGGGACTGATGGCGGCATTCTTTCTAATGTTGGTCATACACCTGTTGTCATCTTCGGACCTGGTGTAACTGAGGTTGCTCATGATGCAAACGAATATATATCTATACAAGAAGTTTTTGATGCTGCAGAAATAATCGCGTATTCTGTAATAAATTGGTGTGGAGTTCATTCCATTTCTTAAAGCTGCCATGAAAGGAGGGTGTAGATGGTTGAACAAGCTAGTACAAAAATAATTAAACATGAAAATTATGTATTAGAAGTATGTTTCGACTTATTTAATAAACGTATACGAGTAGACGATTTATCTGGGGATGTTAGTGGAGCAATTAAGATGGCAGAAAAGATTGCTGTAGAAGAGAAAGCCGAAAAACTCATCATTAAAGCTCGAAAAGAGAACTATTCACACCTAGTAGAGAAGGGGTTTCTATGTGAGGCCATTATTGAACGTTATTTTCTTGGCTCAGATTTATATTTTTTTTGTAAGTATTACACTGTTGAAAGAAAGACAAGTAATCACTGGATGAATGAAGATGAAATCGTAAAGAATGTCCAAATCTTAAATCAAAATGTTCAACTTATTCATCCACCTAAAGAATATACCCTAAAAAAGCTTACAAAAGAAGACACCGAAAGCTTAGCATGCCTCTATGGAAAGGTGTTCCAAATTTATCCTACTCCACTAAATAAATCAGAATATATTATCGAGACAATGAATGATGGCACAATCTATTACGGGTTTTTGTATAAAAATGAGATTGTTAGTGCAGCCTCAGCCGAGGTAAACTCCTTCTATAAAAATGCAGAATTAACGGATTGTGCTACATTACAAGAGCATAGAAAGCATGGACTAATGAAAATTTTATTGGAAGCGCTTGAAAAGGAGCTTAAATCTGATGGAGTCTTTTGTACCTACTCAATCGCAAGAGCGCTGTCGTTTGGTATGAATGCTGCTTTACATCAATTAAATTATCAATATCGCGGAAGGCTTATGAATAATTGCTATATCTTTAATAAGCTTGAGGATATGAATGTATGGGTGAAGGATTTGTCGGTAAACCATCACCTGAATAAATAGCCGGCTAGACTATTAAGTGTAGCCTCAATACTCTTCTAATTAGGAGGAGACTAAAATCGAAGAAATACATGTGAATTCTAGCGAAGTACTTTCAGCTATTTTACAAGGGATTGATGAGGGAATCCACGTAGTTGATATGAATGGAACGACCATTTATTATAATGAAATTGCTGCTAAGCATGACGGCATGAGCGTTGAAGAAGTGCTGGGAAAGCCATTGTTAATAGCTTTTCCATCGTTAAGTGCTCATACTAGTACACTTTTTAAAGTAATAAAGACGAATAAGCCAATATATAATCGAACTCAAAGCTACGTGAATATGCATGGCAATAGGATAGAAACAATTAATACGACCCTTCCGATATTAGTTAATGGCAAAATAGCCGGTGCTGTGGAGATAGCAAAGGATTATTCACGTTTAAAGCTGTTATCGGAAAGATTACTTGATTTACAAGAGAGAATAAAGCAGTCATCGAAGAAAAATAAAAAGAATCCAAGCGGAATCCAATATACACTTGATAGCTTATTAACCGTCAGTCGTGAAATGGAGACAGTTAAAAATGAAGCAAAGAAACTAGCAAAATCAAATTCTTCCATCATCGTTTTCGGCGAAAGTGGCTGTGGAAAGGAATTATTCGTACAGGGGATTCATCATGCTTCATTACGAGTAAATAGTCCTTTTATTGCTCAAAATTGTGCGGCGATTCCTGAATCTCTGTTAGAAGGAATTCTCTTTGGAACTTCAAAAGGGAGCTATACAGGTGCAGTAGAAAGAGCCGGATTATTTGAACTGGCCGATGGGGGAACACTCTTTCTTGATGAAATCCATACGATGCCAATTGAGTTACAGGCCAAGTTGCTTCGTGTATTAGAGGATGGTCATGTTAGAAGAATAGGAAGTACACAAAGCACGATTGTTGATGTCCGCATTGTTGCGGCCATGAATATACACCCACTAAAAGCGTTAGAGGATCGACTGATTAGAGAAGATTTATTCTATCGATTAAATGTATTGACGTTTAGACTTCTTCCTTTAAGAGAAAGAAAGGAAGATATTAATTATTTAACAGATCATTTTATCAAGCTGTACAATCATGCCTTGAATCGAAAAATAGCTGGAGCAAATGAAAAGGTTTTGACATTTTTCAAATTGTATCACTGGCCAGGGAATGTAAGGGAACTAAAGCATACGATTGAATATATGATGAATGTTTGCGAGGAAGAATATCTTACTGAAAAAGAGTTACCAGTCATGCTCAAGCATCACTTTTCAAAAGCAAAAGCACAAAAGGTTGTTAAATCACTATCTTTGAGAGAGAGTTTGCACAAAATTGAGAAGAAACTTATTGCGGAAGCACTAGAACAAACAGAGGGGAACATTATGCAAGCTGCGAAGCTTCTCGATATTCCGCGACAAACATTACAATATAAACTACAAAAGCTAGACAATGAATAAAAAAATGGACCAAAAAGTGTCTACACTGGTCCATTTTTTTGTGCCCATTTTTCAGCATGTGGTTGCTAAGTATTGGGCACATAAGAAAGAAAGTGGTTTTACCCTTAATGTAACCTAAAAAATAAGAACTAATATGTACAGTATGCCGAAATCCTGGCATTTATTCAGAATATTATAAATGATAATGTTGATTTCTCTTCTTATGAAAAAAAAAATATTATTTACAATCTTGGAATGCCAAGGTGAAGAAGTCATTTTTTGTAATAAAAAGACTGAATAATTAAATTTTTGGCACATAAATTGCATTTATTATTGAAAGAGAATAGCAAGGAGGAAATACAATGAAGCCATTTTTATACAAACCTAGCCGTCATTGGAAGGATATTGAGCTATGGAAGGATGTAACAGAAGAGCAATGGAATGATTGGCTTTGGCAACTAACAAATACCATTCGGACATTAGATGACTTAAAGAAAGTTATTAATCTTACACCTGAAGAAGAAGAGGGTGTTCGTATTTCTACGAAAACAATTCCTTTAAATATAACTCCTTATTATGCTTCCCTTATGAATCCAGATGACCCACGTTGCCCGATAAGGATGCAATCTGTACCGATAGCAGATGAAATTAACAAGACGAAATACGACCTTGAAGACCCACTCTATGAAGATGAAGATTCTCCAGTTCCAGGTCTTACTCATCGCTATCCAGACCGTGTTCTCTTTCTTGTAACAAATCAATGCTCTATGTATTGTCGCTATTGTACAAGACGACGTTTCTCTGGGCAAATTGGAATGGGTGTGCCAAAAAAACAGCTTGATGCTGCAATTGGTTACATTAGAAACACACCGCAGGTAAGAGATGTGCTTATTTCCGGTGGAGATGGCTTGCTCATTAATGATAATATTTTAGAATATATTTTAAAAAATCTACGTGAAATTGACCATGTGGAAATTATTCGTATTGGAACGAGAGCACCTGTCGTCTTTCCACAAAGAATTACTGAAAACCTGTGCAATATTTTGAAAAAATATCATCCTATTTGGTTAAATACTCATTTTAATACTTCTATTGAAATTACTGAAGATTCTAAGCGGGCGTGTGAAATGCTTGCAAACGCCGGAGTACCAATAGGTAACCAATCTGTCATTCTCGCAGGAATTAATGACAGTGTGCCAATTATGAAGAAGCTTATGCATGACTTAGTAAAAATAAGAGTTCGTCCTTATTATATTTACCAATGTGACTTATCCGAGGGAATCGGTCATTTCCGTGCACCTGTTTCAAAAGGGCTGGAAATTATTGAAGGCTTACGAGGACATACATCAGGCTACGCAGTCCCAACGTTTGTAGTTGATGCACCTGGTGGTGGCGGAAAAATTGCCCTTCAGCCAAATTATTTAATTTCCCAAAGCGCAAATAAAGTAGTTCTTCGTAACTTTGAAGGAGTTATTACGACTTATCCAGAACCAGAGAACTATACTCCTGGAAGAGCAGAAGGTTACTTTAAAGAGATATATCCTGATCTAGATGAGAAAAAATCGAATGTTGGTATTGCTGCTCTTATGAATGATGAGAAATTTAATCTCGTGCCAGAAGATGTAGCACGATTGTCTCGGCGAAAGCAATTTGAGCATGATCCAACACATTCCTCGTTAAAGGATAAGCGAGAAAAACGCGATGAACTAAAGGAGAAGAAATTTCAAGCACAACAAACAAAGGAAACTCATTCAAAGGAAGATAAAAAAGCAGCTGCAAACGAGTAGGAGAGGAAAAATGGAAAAAAAATGCGCCTGGTGTGAAAGTGAAAATATTATCTATGGAACGGAGCATGTATATTGGGAGTTGCCAGATGGAACACGTGCCATTAAAATAAGTGATGTTCCTTCAATCATTTGTCAACAATGTAACATGACTTATCAAGCTGATAGTTTAGTAAAAGAAATTGAAGATCAATTATTTCTAATTAACACGAACATAATTGGTCAAGAAATTAGCTATACTACTTTAATGAAACAGGAAAGGCTACTGAAAAGAAACTATTTTGATTTCACAAATTGAAATGGAAATCTATGATATAATTCACAATTAATTCACAAATTTTTCACAATTTCCTTTTCCACTATATCTATAATAGATTGAAGGGAGATATTTCTATTCAAGAAAGAGGTTTTTAAGTTAATTATTAACTTTAGCACCTAAAGGCGCGTCCCCTTTCTTTATTATGGGAGGAAAAGGAAAAATGGAAATAGCAATTATGATAATGATTTCAGTAGCGATGTTTATATTATTCTTCTGTGGTTTTTCCTCAGGAGTTATTAAAGAAAAATACGGAAAAAACTGGCTTCAAGCTGTGCCTATTACTGTAGCCATTTTAATGTTTAATATCATTTGGATATTAACTCAGTTAATTAAATCAGATCGTTTCCAGTGATTGTAGAAAGGCGTTTTATATGGCAAAAACCTTTTACCATTTTTTAATGAAATACCGTCATCCTGAACCAAAGGATTCCATTAGCGAGTTCGCTAATAATGCTTACCAGGATCATAGCTTTCCAAAAACATCATCTGATTATCATGAAGTAAGCGCTTATTTAGAATTAAATGGAGCCTACTTACAAAGTATGACAATATTTGATGAGGTATGGGAATTGTATTTACTTTCAGAAACCAACAAAAAACCATATTAGATTAAAAAGGCACTCCAGCGATGGAGTGTTTTTTTGTCGTATTAAAATACTTCTGATTTTTCTAGATATTTCGCTTAGCGATTTTTTTATTGCATGCATATACTATTGTAAGCTATAACTCACGACGTATTCATTGAAGGGATGGAGGAAATGAACGAGCGTAAAAAGCCAAAATACAATATCGGTGATACAGTCGTGATCACGATTTATGGAACCGTAGGGAAAATAACTAATCTTAAATGGTTAGATGGTATGTATGTGTATGAGGTAAACAAAAGTGAAGGTCTTTATATGGAAACTAGCCTTCAATTATTATCCGAATATGATGGGGAAGTAATGGAGAGAGAACATATTGATATTGAGTATAAATTTTTTTTCGGCGATTTAGTCAAAGTAAAGGGTTTTGGTACTGATCTTTTTAAAGTTATCGGCTTTCGTACTGAAATTTGGCGATATAAAGAAAATGCATGGGAGGATGTCATTTACGAGCTTTCAAGAGTTAGTGATGGCGAGTGGCTAGAAGCAGGGGAAGAGGAATTAACGCTTGTAGCTGATGCTGAGAGTGCAGATGCTTTTATTCAAAAACTCGGACTTTTATATTTAATTAACAAAAAAGAAACCCTCTCTTTACCAATCAAAGAAAAGGGAAATCACTATCGTAAAGCAGAGAAGGAAATCTTAACAAGTATGAAAAAAAAGAAGCAATTAATTGATGGATTATTAGATTTATACAATGATTATCGGATTCTCTACGAAATGTTTCACGATAATGAATATAAGCAAATTATGCGTGTTGTAGTTAGAAACCTGAAGCATATTACGAATAATGATGACAAAAGCACTGTTTAAAATAGTTGAGTAAACTGGAAAATTAGATAAATTGTAAATGGAATGCCTAAGTATAATATAAGGACGAACATGTTTTTTAATAAACGATCATATTGTTCAAGGATTAAACTTTCATCATTATTTACATCTTCTTTTATTGCTGCAGTTAAGGTAGATAATCTTTTCATTGTTCTCCTCCACAATCATTTAAGATTCATAGCACGTTTCTATAAATTTATGCTTGTCTATAATAAAAATGTCATGGATTTAAAAATTGTTCTGTATTTAGCTTCTTTTCTGTTTGCATGAATTGAACGTAATCATCATACATTCTCAACAAGGGGGCGATGCTGTGAGG
>JAEWIG010000149.1 GCA_023387295.1 Bacillota bacterium
TCTTGAGGTAATGGAAGATTTTCGAAGGGGAGATTTCCGTTATTTAATTGCAACTGATGTAGCCGCTAGAGGTATTGATATTGAAAATATTACACATGTTATTAACTTTGACCTTCCATTAGAGAAAGAGAGTTATGTTCACCGTACGGGTAGAACGGGACGAGCGGGTCAAAAGGGAAAAGCGATTACGTTTGTAACACCATTCGAAGATCGGTTTTTACATGAGATTGAAGAATATATTGGTTTTGAGATCCCGAACAAGCTTGCTCCTTCAATGGATGAAGTTTCAAGTAACAAGGCTGCCTTTGAAGAGAAAATGGATATGGAACAAACGATTAAAAAGCCGAAAAATGAGCGACTAAACAAACAAATTATGAAACTTTATTTTAATGGTGGTAAGAAAAAGAAATTAAGGGCAGTGGACTTTGTTGGAACGATCGCCAAAATTGACGGCATAACAGTGGACGATATAGGGATTATTACCATCATGGATACAGCTTCTTATGTTGAAATATTAAACGGCAAAGGCCCAATTGTGCTGAATGAGATGAAGAACACGACAATAAAAGGTAAGCTGTTGAAAGTATTTGAAGCTAAAAAGAAGAGATGATAGGCAGTTTTTTTTATGATAGGAGATAGATAAAAAAGTAACTTTCCTTAACTTAATTAAAGGCGGAAAGTTACTTTTTTCGTTAGCATATTTCTTACTATACAGCTTTATTTAAGCTTTCAGTAGATGTAGGTTTAATAAACTTACTACCTATTAAATAGAATATTGCTGATGAAACGAGGCCAGCCACAACTACTGAAAGATGTGGTGCATAGGCATTGACTAATAATGCGACACCTGAACCTAATCCCCAAGAAATGAATGCGAGAGGCTGCCAGTTCCTTGTTTCGTCATTTTTTCTTTTCAAGATAAGTTGATCCATAATAATAATGGCTGCAATTGGTGGGACAATTAGGCCTAAAAGGTTAAGCCATGTTTGGAAAGCGTTCCAAATACCGGTAATGGCAATAATGATACCAATACCACCAAGTACAAGTGTTAGGGTTCTCATTTTACCACCAGTCATATGTGACCAACCAACAGCACCATTGTATAAGCAGTGTGTACATCCAACACCTAAATTAATAAAAACGAAAATAATAGCTAATACGGATAGCAGTGGACCTGCATCTGCTAAAATGGTAATAAAATCTCCACCAGTTGCTTCAGGGTGTATAACAACCCCAGTTGCAACAATAACAGCACCAATTACTTCAGCAAGAAACTTTGAAATTGGAAAAGCAGTAAAAGCTGCCAAAAATCCTTGCTTTCCATTTTTCGCCCAACGTGTAAAGTCGGCTGTCATCGTACCAGAATCAGTGAAGGTAGCAAAAACCATCGTAACTGCAGCACCGAATGATAGGGCACCTACACCCGCGATCGGTTGGAAATTAACAATGTCTGCAGAACCATTTTTCATTGAGATTACGACGGAAATAATTCCTAGTATAAGATACATAGGTGCAGCGATATATCCTAAAATGGTTAATGCCTTAATCCCGATAAACGTTGCTCCAACATAGAGGACCCCACCTAGAATCGTCATAAGTAACAAATTAGCTCCGAATGAACGGAACATCGTGTCACCTGTTAGACCTACCATTAGTGCAAACCATCCAATTACAACTGTTGAAAGTAGTCCAGATACAGCTAAATAACCAAATCGTCCGAATGTTCTTTTAGCAGTAATAGCAAAATTCTCACCGGTTTTCCCTGCTAGATAGCTTAGTGCCCCTACGATAACGCATAATAGCAAGTTTCCCGTTAGGATTGCAGCAACACCCATTTTAAATCCAAGCATAGCTGTTACGACTCCACCGATAACTGCACTAGTCAATACTAAAGGAAAACTGTACCAAACTGCAGATACAGAAGCGAAACTTTTTCGGTATTCTAAAGGAACTGCCGTATGTTCAAATTCCGGATCTAATAATGCTTGTTCATTATTATTGGTTGACATATTTTTCACCCTCACTGATGAATTTTTAGAAATGATACTCATAAGGTCAATAGTTTAGAAAACTTCAAAATGAAGTGTTGCCTAATCAGGCATTCTCTTAACTCGCTAGTTTCTCCCTCCAATGCTAATCATAGATGTTAATTTTCAAACGCTTACAAATCCATTTTTGGAAAGTAAATCGCTTACATGACCCTATATAAAGCATTTTAGATGCAAATTTTTCCATGGTCTTTGTACAAATAAACTAAAAATTGAGGTAATTGGTTATGCAAGATGACCAACGTTATTGAGGGGAAAATTCAAGAATTAGAAACAATTTTTGGTGGGTTTGGAACTTTATCTAGTACAAAAGGGGTGTAAGACAAAAAGAGTACCTACCCAGATGTTAAAGTGAAAGTTACCTTTTTAGGTGACATACTAGGCGTTATGATATAATTTTTTCAAATGGACAGAAGAGGAGAATATGAAGTGAAAACACCGAAAAGTATCATTGAGAAGCTAAGCTTGCACAAATATTCGACAAAGCTCATTCTCCACAAGCCAGATGATATCAAGGATTTTGATGAATTAGAGTATGATACGTCTGTTAAAAATGATAAGTATGATTTAGTGTTTGTTTTTATTTTTCAACTAGATGATTTGTCTAAGCAGTTGAAGCTGATCATTAAAAAGGATTTATTGAATGAAAAAGGGTATCTTTTCTTTGCCTATCCGAAAAAGAATAACCCTCAATATAAAGAATATATTGAACGTGATCAAATTTTCCCTGAAATTAAACCTGATGAAGACGGCTATGTACTAGGGAGTATGCTGAAGTTTTCCAGAATGGTTAGCTTGAATGAAGTATTTACTATTGTAGGCTTGAAGGCAGAGCCGAAAAAACAGAATAAATCACAGGCAGAGAAGAAGAGTCAATGTGTTGACGACTATGTTCAGCATATTAAGGATATCCAGCAATTTTTAGCGGATGATCAGCCGGTTTTACAAGTTTACAACGATTTAACTCCTGGTTATCAAAAAAATTGGGCCCGATATGTGTATAGTGCGAAACGGAAAGAAACACAGGAAAAGCGATTGCAGGAAATGAAAGAAATTTTGAAAGAGGGATATAAATCAATTGATTTATATCGAAGTAGGTAATTGTAAAGGTATATAAGGGGTAAGGCTATGAAGATAAAAGTAAATCCCAAAATCATTCAAGACATGTGCGGAACAGTCTCCTTCAAAAGAGGGGACTCTTTTTATCGTGCCAATAAAGTAGTTATCGACCATATAAGTTCTAATTATTGTGAGGCTACAGTAACCGGGGTGGAGGATTTTCGTGTCGTGATTGATGCAGATGAGAGCGGAGCAATTCGTACATCATGTACCTGTCCAAAGCTTGCTTCCGTAAAAAATGACTGCCAGCATGTCGCCGCCGTTTTAGTAGCGCTTTATGAAGGTCAACGTCAGAAATTGAATACCCCAGAAAGACCAGTGTCACATAATCCAAATGAAAATCCTTTAACAGAAAACCTATTCACTCTATTTAATGACAAAATCATTCGCTCAAGCGGGAAGGAGCGCCATTTCGAGAATCGGCAACTGCTACATGCTGAATTTACATGTAAGGTTGTTACAAGCAAAAGCGGGCAGCATATGCTTGGTATCGGATTTTCGATCAACTCCATTTATGTTAAGCAGATTCGTCCTTTTCTCATGCAGTTACGGGAAGGAAAGCCGACAATTATTTCTCCAGTATTTACTTTTGACCCGAGTCATCACTGCTTTTCTCAAGAAATAGATGCCATCATGCAGCAGTTAGTGAAGATCGTTGTTGATGAACATTCATTAGCGGACACGAAGAAGGGAGAGGACGATGAGTTATTTTTTGAAGAACTGCTAAATGTTTCATCATCCTCTTGGGAAAGAATTCTTCCTTTTTTACGAAATGCCCCATTGGTTAAGCTAGAGTATGAAGGTAATCAATATGACGGGCTTCATATTGTTGAGGAACTTCCTCCTTTACAGTTTCAATTTAAGGAAGGAGAGACGAAAGACAGCTTCAAGCTTGAGATTTATGGGTTAAATCCATTGATTATTCTAGATGCCTATTCTTCTGTTTTAAGTTATGGAAAAATAATTAAGTTGAAAGAGGAAGACTGCAAACGACTTCTGGAATTAAAGCAAATGCTCAAGCTTTCTGGAACGAATCAAATTCCTATATCACATGATCAGCTTGACTTCTTTCTTGAGAAAGTTGTTCCTGGCTTAAGAAGGCTTGGAACGGTACATATTTCTCAAACGATCTCAGAGCAGTATATGAAAACGCCGTTATCTGCCAAGCTTTACTTAGATCGTTTGAAAAACCGTTTACTGGTCGGTCTTGAATTTCATTATGAACAGATTGTCATCAATCCATTAGAAGGTCGAGAGCCTCAAATCGGCACATTATTAATTAGAGATTTAGTGAAAGAAGAAGCAATTTTAAAGCTAATGGAGGAAGGGTCCTTTGCACAGACAGAGGGCGGCTATTTTTTACAAAATGAAGAGTTGGAATATGAATTTCTGTACAATATTCTGCCAAAGCTACAGAAGCTTGCACACATTTATGCTACGACAGCGGTAAGAAATCGAATTTTTCGCGGAGAATCACATCCACAAATTCGGGTAAAAGTGAAAAAGGAACGGACAAATTGGCTTGAATTTAAGTTTGAAATGGACGGAATATCAGAACAGCAAATCCGTGATATTCTAACGGCTCTTGCTGAAAAGCGGAAGTATTATCGATTGCGTGATGGGGCGTTGCTTTCATTGGAAACCAGGGAGTTTGCTGAGATTCAACGGTTTTTGATGGCAAACCCAATTCAATATGAAGATTTAGAGAGTGGCTTAAATGTCCCGATTGTTAGAGGACTACGTCTTCTCGAATCTGTTGATGAAAACCATGCATTTACTTTCGAGGAATCCTTTCGGGGTTTGATGGAACAGCTACGAAATCCTGGAAGCCTGCAGTTTCATATTCCAGAACGTGTTGCGCCACTTTTACGAGACTACCAAAAGCAAGGCTATGGATGGATGAAAACGCTAGCGAGGTTTGGATTTGGTGGCATCCTAGCAGATGATATGGGATTAGGGAAAACGTTGCAGAGCATTACGTTTATTCTCTCTGTTCTTCCAGAGATCCGAATGAAGAAACAGCCTGTGCTTATTGTCTGCCCATCTTCTTTAACATATAACTGGTTAAATGAATTTATGAAATTTGCCCCTGATGTTCAGGCAGTCGTTATGGATGGTGATAAGGCAGAAAGAATGTTATTGCATAAAAGCATTACAGAGATGGATGTTGCTATCACCTCCTATCCATTGTTGCGAAGAGATATTAAGCGTTATGAAAAAATAAGCTTTCACACTGTTGTTTTCGATGAGGCTCAAGCCTTTAAAAATCCGATCACGCAAACAGCCAGAGCAGTGAAGCGAGTTCAAGCTGATCACCGCTTCGCTTTGACAGGTACACCGATTGAAAATTCATTAGAGGAGCTCTGGTCGATTTTCCATGTTGTCTTCCCTGAGCTATTCCTAGAATTAAAGGAATATAGCCATTTGTCTAGGAAGACGATTGCGAAGCGAATCCGCCCTTTTTTACTTAGAAGACTAAAAGAGGATGTTCTCGCAGAACTTCCAGAAAAATTCGAGGTAATCGAATCGATGGAGCTACTACCAGAGCAAAAAAGGCTGTATGCTGCTTATTTGGCAAAGCTGCGTCATGATACGCTTAAGCATTTGGATAAGGATACGTTGCGTAAAAATAAAATTCGAATTCTGGCAGGCTTGACGAGACTGCGGCAAATTTGCTGCCATCCAGCTTTGTTTGTCGAAGGCTATCAAGGGAGTTCGGCAAAATTCGAACAGCTTATGCAATTACTAGATGAATCCAAGCGTACTGGAAGAAGGGTGCTGATTTTCTCCCAATTTACGAAAATGCTAAACCTTATTGGAAGAGAACTAGCTATCAAGGGGTTGCCTTTCTTTTACTTAGATGGAGGAACGCCTTCTGAAGAACGGCTAGAGCTTACGAATCGATTTAATGAAGGGGAACGAGATGTATTCCTTATTTCTTTGAAGGCAGGAGGCACGGGTCTTAATTTAACTGGTGCCGATACTGTTATTCACTACGACCTTTGGTGGAACCCGGCAGTCGAGGAGCAAGCAACCGACCGTGCTCACCGTATCGGTCAAACAAAGGTAGTCCAAGTCATTAAGCTCATTGCGCGAGGCACGGTCGAGGAAAAAATGCATGAGCTTCAACAGAAGAAACGTGATCTGATAGATGAAATGATTAAACCGAACGGAGATGGCTTCACCTCTCTTACAGATGAGGAGATACGTGAGCTGCTACAGGGGTAAGGTCATTTTTACACTGGAATCCTTGAACACAATCTAATTTGTGTTTAAGGATTTTTTTAATAACGCGAACTTTGTTGAAATAAAGTTTCATTAAAATGTTATTATTTTCTGTTGATTATGAAACGACGCTTTCTATTCTTAGTAGGAATAATGGACATTTTCCTAATGCTTTAGAAGAACTTCAGAAGCATAAAGGAAAATACGATGATAATTAAGCACCCTAATAGTAGGTGCGTTACTAGTAATCAAAAAAACAAATAGCGTAGCTGCTAGAAATGGAGGAAATCTCACTTCTAGCAACTACGCTATTTATTAAGCATTTATTAATTTTTTACAGTGTTCACTTCAACGATTTTGTTGGCGATTGCTTCTGATAATTCTTCTGCTGTTTTCGGTACGAAGTTTTTCAGAACCGCGTTAATCATAGGTCCCATTAATCCACCAGCAGTAATATCAAGATTACCTGTCATTTTTGTTTTTGTCTCAGAAATAGCTTCGGCTTCGAAATAACCATTACCGGTGAAGTTTTCGCTAATTCCTTTAAGATCAAACGTAACTTTTGTTGGTGCAATCCACTCAGTAATATCAATTTTTAGTGAAACGGTTTTTTGCATAATCCCGATATCACCTTTGAATTTCCAAGTAGATTGTCTTTCATTAAGAATCTCATGCTCGATATAGCCTGGTACTAGTGGTGCCCACTTGTTCATATCCTCAATAAATTCCCAAATGTTTTGAATAGGTACATCAATTTCTAAAGAATGTGTTCCAGCTGGCATAGTATAGTCTCCCCTTGTTTGTTAGTTTTGTGTTGGTGGCAGTCATGACTGCCACCGTGTATATGATAGTAACTAAGTTTAATAGTCGCTTATCTATGATAATCGTAATTAGTTAAGTTCTTTATCTGCTTCTTTACCTAATGCAATACCTGCTAAGTAGCCGAATGTTAAAGCTGGTCCAATTGTACCGCCAGCACCTGGATAAGCCCCTCCAAGAATACCCATTGCTGCGTTACCTGCAGCAAATAATCCTGGAATTACTTCACCACGAAGGCTGATTACTTGACCATTTTCATTAATGCGAGGACCACCATTTGTTCCAAGCGCTCCAGCATATAATGGAAGTGCATAGAATGGAGCCGTTTCTACAGGTCCAATGTTTCCTTCTTTTCCTTTAAAGCCACCAAGCATTTGTTCAAAATATAATGAACCACGGTTGAAATCAGGATCTTCAAGGTTTTTCGCATTTTCATTAAAACGAGCAACCGACGTTTCTAATGCATCTGCATCAATACCAATTTTTTCAGCTAGTTCACGAATTGTTCCAGCTTGAGGTAGCCACTCAGGAGCATCTTCGCCAGGAGCCATTGTTAAGATTAGTTTGCTATCTTTAAGCTCTTGGTCAAAAATCATCCATGCTGGACCTTCGTTTGGCCAAGATTGTGTAACAGGATCAAATGTATAGAATGTTTTTGGTAGGTCCATATAGGTTGCACCCTCGTTAACGAAACGCTTTCCGCCTTGGTTAACGATGATAGAGTGTGCTACTCCTCGTCCACTACCAGTTTGGTTTAAAACTTTTCCTTCGTACTCAATTGTAGGGTCGACCATTGCTGGGGACCACCATGCTTCTGTCATGTTAGCAAGTGCTGCACCAGCTTCCATTGCCATAATCAAGCCGTCACCATCGTTGCCAGCAGGTGAAAGTGGGTGAGTAATTTGTCCTTTAAGGAATGAATGAACTAATTCTTTATTCCATTCGAATCCACCAGAAGCAATCATGACACCTTTACGTGCACCATAGAAAACATCTTTGCCATCATGCTCTGCACGAAGACCGACGATTTCACCTTTATCGTTAGAAACTAGCTCTCTTCCTGCTGTTTCTGTAACAATTTCAATGCCGCGGTCAAGACAAGCTTTTACAAGTCCCCCAACAAGAGCACGTCCCATTGTTGTAATATTCTTTTCCATACGCTCTACGACTAGGTTGAAGTCCGCTTTTGTTGGATCAGCTGCTCCACCTTCTTCTAATGTAAGTGGTGGATAGACTGGGTGACGACGAATTTTGTCTGCCCACTCACCAAGTTGTTCTAATTCAAATGGTCTTGGGTCTAGTGAACGTCCTTCTCTTTTTCCACCAGGTAGGTCAGCGTAATAGTCACCATAAAATCTTGGTACTTTAAAACGTACTGGTGTATGATCATATAAGTAATCGATCATTTTCCATCCGTTATCGATATAAACATCAATTAATGCTGGGTCTGGCTCTTTCCCACCAGTTAAATGTTGAAGATATTGTTTTGCTTCTTCTTTAGAATCTTCAACCCCAATTTCTTTCATATAACGGTTCATTGGAATCCATGGAATTCCACCAGAGAATGCTGTAGTACCACCAATTTGATTTGCTTTCTCTACAACAATTACTTTAGCACCTTGGTCGTGTGCAAGAAGGGCAGATGTTAAGGCAGCACCCCCACTACCTACTACAACTACATCTGTTTCCTTGTCCCACTTAACATTTTTGCTTGATAACATTTTACTTCCCCTCCGTTCGTAATGATAAAATCGCTTTCAACAAACACTGAAAACAACGTGTGTCCAAAATATATCAATCTGTTTTATAAAAGATAGTTAAATCGCTTTTTATAACTTTACCGACACAATGTTGTCACATATAATACTAACATGATTGCGCTTTCATTCAATAAACAATAATCAACGAAGTGTCGATTAATTGACGAAATATAATGATTTGTTAATAATTTTATAGTAAAATAGACAGGGGTGATAAAAATGTCTAGTAGTATTGATCCGCGTGTTAGTAGGACAAAGGAACTGTTAGAGAATGCTTTATTAGATTTAATGGAAGAAAAGGAGTATAACAAAATAACGGTTCAGGAAATTGCAAAGCGATCGACATTGAATCGTGCTACATTTTACTTACATTATTATGATAAAGAAGAATTACTACAGACGTACTTAGATGATGCGTTAGAGGCATTGGAAAAAAGTATGGAAATCCCCGAAATTGAATTTAAGTATTTAAGTAATGAACCGCATCCTGTCTTTATTCGGATGTTCGAGCAAATGATGAAGCATGGGCGTTTTTATAAAATCATGCTTGCAGAAAATAAAATCCCTTCTTTCTCTAGTCGAGTTCTCAAAATTATTGAGAGATTTGTAAGAAGTGGGAGTGATCATTTAGACAAGGACGGCATTGAAAAAAGTGTCCCTAATGAGATTGCTGGAGCCTATATATCTTCTGCATATTTAGGAGTAATTATTTGGTGGCTGAAAAATGACATGCCATATACTCCACCATATATGTCTACCCAGTTAACGATCATGTCAACAGTTGGACCTTTTGCCGAAAATCCCTTTTCATAAAAAATGAAAGAGAACTCATCAATAAAAATTAAAAGATGAGTTCTTTTTTCTGTATTTCTGCAACTATATTTGAATAAACGAGATTCCCTTATAAGAGACATTTCTATTCATTTCCGTTAAACTTAAGGGAGGTTATGATTCGGTTGAATAGTAAGGAGAATGATATGCGTACATTAGGACAGTTTGTAACAAAAGCTTATAAATACATCATTGTCACTTGGATTGTTCTTGCAGTTGTAATGGCGTTTTTTGCAATTCGTCTTCCTTCCATGCTCCAAGGAGATGGATTTCGGATGGATAGTGAGCATTCAGAAGTAATAGATATTGCTGCTGATACATTTGAAATGCCTGTAGAAACGATTTTTCTTGTTTTTGAAAAGGTAAGTGATGAGAAAATAGCGGAAACGATTACGAAAGTTGAGGATCTCAAAGTAACGTCAGAGATTGCTTCGCCACTTGAGGATGAATCTTTGTATAAAAAGAACCTATCCTATGCCCTTTTACATTTTGATGATGAAAATGCGGATATGTCCAAAATTGTGACGCAAATTCGTGACACAATTGGGGATGAGAAGGGAATTGCATTAACGGGAGCACCTGTGATATCAAAGGATATTAATACCGCAAGTCAGCGAGATTTAATGACTGCTGAAGCAATTGGTTTACCGATTGCGATCATTGTCCTTTTATTTGCTTTTGGAACAGTTGTAGCTTCCTTCGTTCCGTTAATCATTGGGCTAAGCACAGTCATCGTCTCGTTTGGTATTTTAACAATATTAGGCGGTCAAATGGATTTATCTATCTTTGTCTTAAACATTATCCCGATGCTCGGACTCGCATTGAGCATTGATTTTGCTTTATTGTTTATTAGTAGATACCGCGAAGAACGGAAAAAATCAAGCCTGCATGAAGCGGTGATGACAACGATCCAAACAGCAGGAAGGGCCGTTATCTTTTCAGCGTTTTGTGTGTTTATCGGTTTAGGAGCAATGTTATTTATTGAGGTTGAAATTTTCCAAAACATCGCGATAGGCGGAATGATTGTTGTTGCGATGGCTGTCATCAGCTCGATCACGCTACTACCATCGATATTAATTGCTCTAGGGGATCGAATTGATAAGTGGCAAGTGCTGGAAATCAAACAGAATGGCTCAGATCGTTGGCGTATGTTTGCCAATGCTGTTATAAAGCGTCCTGTTATCATCACCATTTCTGCACTAATTTTGCTAGGAATAGCTCTTATTCCTGTGAAAAATATGGAACTAACGATCCCATCGATTGATTCATTGCCGAAATCATATGATTCTCGTCAAGCATACGAAGCATTAGAGGATGAATTTGGTCTCGGAGAAAAATCTTCTGTCTATGTGATTGCAACACGTGAGGATGGGTGGCAGGATCCACTAGGTTTAGAGGAAATAAAAGCACTTGAAGAGGATTTGTTAAAGGATTCAATTGTTGATGAAGTAACAACGATCTATTCATTAAGTGGTATTAATCAGCCTGAGGAATGGGAGCAGGCAATGGCTGCACCTGGTATGGAGGCAACTCTTAAACCATTAGCGGAGAAATTTATTCAGGATGAAAAGTTATTAATTCCGGTCACCTTAAAAGTTTCGGGAACATCGGAGGAAGCACAAGAGTGGGTTCGAGATTTATCAGAGAAAGAAACAGCTTTTGATTTACTTGTAGGCGGACAGCCGAAATTTAATCAGGAGATTTTCGATGAAATTTCGAATAAAATTTGGCTTGTTCTGACAATAATTATTGTTTCGACCTTTATTATTTTAATGATTGCTTTTAGGTCCATCATTATTCCGATAAAAGCAATCCTAATGAATATTTTCGGTCTTTCTGCAACCTTCGGAATTCTCGTTTATATTTTCCAATACGGACATTTTGGCATATCTGCAGGGACAATTGCTTTAATTATTCCTGTCCTTGTATTTAGCTTAGTATTTGGCTTAAGTATGGATTATGAAGTATTTCTTATTTCGCGCATGCAGGAAGAGTATGCAAGCTCTCTTGATAATGACCGTGCAACAGTAGAAGGACTTGCAACGACGAGTAAAATTATTACATCTGCAGCCCTTATTATGATAGTTTTAACCGGAGCCTTTGCCTTTACAGATGTTATGCCTGTAAAGCAAATCGGGGTTGGGATTGCCATTGCTGTTGCCATTGATGCAACGATTATTCGTCTTTTACTCGTACCTAGCTTAATGAAGCTATTTGGAAAATGGAATTGGTGGCTACCATTTCGAAAAGGTCCATACAAAGCGGGAAGCTGGCATTAACGTTATTTTTACTTAAGAATCCTTTAATAATGTTTTACAATAAAAACAACTTCCTTTGCCTTAGCTAAAGGAAGTTGTTTTTAATTATTCATTTGGTTATAGAACACAGCAATGAGATAATGAAATATTGTATAGAGTCAGTTAGGGGCTAGGTCATGGTGAATGGAATATAGGATTACCCAGTTTTTTGCGTTCTTTTATATGCCGCTTCCCTTTTGAAGTATTCTGAAACTTCTTCTTTTGTTAAACCTAATTTTTTTGCTTCTAATATTAGCTTTACCCATTCTTTATCTAGCACAAATTTTCATCTCTCTTCCTCATTTAATATCCATTCTCATTAAAGCTATGCTAAATATGTATATTTTATTCGGCATAGTTACCGTTCAAATGTATGAATTATTTACAGTTTATTGAACAAAGGTTAAAAATAGGTAAAAAATTCTAACAAATGTGATAAAAGTCATGTTATTTTTTAAAACTTACAGTATAAAATATCTGGACGAAAAAAAATAGAACCATTTCGGCTCTGAATTTTTAATCATATTTACCTATCGTTGAGAATTTGTAGCCAAATCCTCTTACCGTTATTATGTATTGAGGGTTCTTCGGATTATCCTCAATCTTTTGCCCTTTTTTGTGTACTGTTTTATCAGAAAAATTGATCGTTAAATCCCCTAGCTCTAATTTGTTCTTAGTAACAATACCGCTTCTTCTAAGATTTGCTTTAATTCTTGCAATAACCTCGGGTGGGTCAAACGGTTTAGTAATATATTAAATAACTATATATTGTAAATTTATTTTATTTTTAGTAAATGATGGTATTATTATAAGGAAATGTAATTATGTTTGTTAAAGTAGAATTCTACTACTTTAATAATAGAAAGATGAATGAAACTACGCAAATACAAAGAAAGCGAACTTGATTAAAGGGTGTTCAAGATGAGACGAAAAGGAAGTATTTATTTAGTAGCTATTATCATCGTCGGATTGACTCTCCTTGCAATTAATACAAGGGGATATGTAAGTGCAAACGGAATGACTACGGAAGGAAGCTTTTTGATTCAAGATTTTCCTGAAAGTGAAGTTATCCCATTAAATGGACAATGGGATTTTTTTTGGCATGATCTTTATACGCCTCAAGATTTCAAAGAGAATAGAATTCTAGTTGAAAATAAATATGTAGACGTTCCTAATCCTTGGAGCAGCTATGTTATTGAAGGGGAAAAACTACCGAAAACAGGTTATGCGACCTATCGTTTACTTGTTGAGATTCCAGATAGTGAAGTTGGCACGGTAAAAGCGATTTACATACCAGGTATTTCTAGTGCCTATTCGATCTGGATTGACGATGAAAAAAGATCGGAAATTGGAGAAGTAGGTAAAAGTCATAATGAGATGAAGCCCGGAAGAATACCGAAGACTATCTTCTTTATTACTCAATCGAATGAGATTGAAATTGTTATTCAAGTGTCTAATTTTTTTCAAAGGAAAGCGGGTATATTTGACCCTATTTACATCGGTGAATCGGAAACAATGATGAAATTTCAAGAGAAAAATCTATTTTTTCGTACAATGGTGATCGTTAGTTTATGGCTTATGGGGCTTTATCATCTTACATTGTTTTTATTTCGGAAGAAGGAGCCACAGTTTATATTATTCGGCATCCTTTGTTTAATAGTTGGAATGCGTGCGTTGTTAATTAATCAAGGACTCGTTCCATATGTTCTTCCCTTTCTCAACTGGGAGCTTTCGAATAAAATTGAATACCTTTGTGCAACATTGGCGATATTGTTTTTTTCATTATTTACCTATACACAATTTACTGAGGATATGAGTAGAAAAATTCGTAATCTTATTATTGTTGTTTTCTCGATGTATAGTTTATTTATTATTCTGTCGCCTGCGATTGTATTTACGAAGGTTATGATTCTTTTGCAAATCTTCATTATGCTTACTTTTATCTATTTATTTTACGTTTATATTACTGCTTTAATTAGAAAAAGATTATTTGCTCCCTTAATTAGTGTAGCGGTAGGTTTTTTAGCATTGACAGCACTAAATGATATTCTGTATTTTAATAACCTGATTCAAACAGCGGAGTTGACTTCTATAGGATTAGTATTCTTTATGTTGGTTCAAGCTATTATTATTTCAAAAAAGTATTCTATGTCCTTTTTAGAAACGGAGAAGCTTTCGCATGATTTAGCTATTCTGAATGCTTCGTTAGAGCAGCAAATTCAGGAGCGAACAATGGAACTTCAGTACACAAACAAAGAACTACATGTAGCCAATCAAAAGTTAAATGATGCCCATCAATCAAGGAGCAAATGGCTTCACAATATTGCACATGAAATTGCAGCTCCCTTAACGAGCATTCGCTCTTATACGAAGGGGATGCTTGATGGCATCGTCCCAGGTGATCGAAATTATCTACAGGTCGTATATGATCAAAGCTTATATTTATCGCGAATGCTTGAGGATTTACGAGATGTGACTGAAATGGAAAACAATCAAATTCAATTTCATTTAGAGGAAATCAATATTCAAAAATACACCCATAATTTATATGAAAAATATAAATTGGAAATCGAAAAGCAAGGGGTTACTTTCATATATAAAGATTTACTTCCTCAGCAGGAGGAAGAGTATGTTGTGTTTATCGATACAATGAGAATTGAACAGGTGATTGTAAATTTATTAAAAAATGCACAAAGATTTGTGGATGATAATGGAAAAATAACGATTGAGCTTGGGATAGGGGGAGAGCGGCAAATTATCATTAGAGTTATTGATAATGGTGCGGGTCTTGAAGATGAAGAGCTTGATTTAATATTCAATCGATTTTATCGTGGAAATAAACAAGGTAAACCGCATAATGGTTCTGGACTAGGCTTACCAATTTCAAAAGAAATTATTGATTACCATAAAGGGAAGCTTGGGGCGACAAGTAAATTAGAAGAAGGAAGTTGTTTTTATTTTACACTCCCGTTAATTAATTGATAATCCAGTGTATTTTGTTTACGCAAAATACATAATTTTCAGTATAATCAAATATACTTCGATTATCGAAAGAAATGTAGGGAGCAAATGGCATATGTGGATGAATAGGAATGTTTGGATTATTTTATGTGGGGAGCTCAAAAAAATAGAACCATTTCGGCTCTGAATTTTTAATCATATTTACCTATCGTTGAGAATTTGTAGCCAAATCCTCTTACCGTTTTTATGAATTGAGGGTTCTTCGGATTATCCTCAATTTTTTTCCTCAAAGTACTTAAATAGACTTGAACTGTTTTCAATTCAGCGTCAGAATCAATTCCCCAAATGACATCATAAAGTTGCTCGGCACTAAATATTTGATTTTTGTTCTGTGCTAAATAAAAGAGTAATTGCTTTTCCTTAACAAATAACTCAATCTTTTGCCCTTTTTTGTGTACTGTTTTATCAGAAAAATTGATCGTTAAATCCCCTAGCTCTAATTTGTTCTTAGTAACAATACTGCTTCTTCTAAGGTTTGCTTTAATTCTTGCAATGACTTCGGGTGGGTCAAACGGTTTAGTAATATAGTCATCGCAACCAATCTCAAAACCTTCCATAATGGTACTCTTCGTTCTTTCTCCTGTTACAAAAATTAATATTCCATCTGATGATATTTCTCGAAACCTCCGCGCAATTTCAAAACCATTTTCATCAGGGAGGTTAATATCGAGCAAGACAACATCTGGAATGACTTCTTCCATTAATCTTAAGCCTTCAGTAGCATTTAAAGATGAGAAAACGATGTAGTTTTCTCTTTTGAGATAAAGACTTAATATTTCGACAATGGCGGCTTCATCATCTACTACTAAGATTTTGATTGAATTCACGATATCAACTCCCTCTAAGTGTGTCTGTAGGCTCATAATATTACTATAAATATACCATATTGTAGTATTATTGTCTTTTTTAAACATTGCAATGCTTAGCTTCACTATCTGATTGGTATTAAATTGTGAATTATTAAGTAATTATCATGAATTTATTTTATTTATGGTAAATGATGGTATTATTATAAGGAAATGTAATTATATTCCTTGAAGTATCTTTCAACTACTTTAATACTAGAAAGATGAATGAAACTGCGTAAATACAAAGAAAGCGAACTTGATTAAAGGGTGTTCAAGATGAGGCGAATGGGAAGTATTTATTTAGTAGCTATTATTATCGTCGGATTGACTCTCCTTGCAATTAATACAAGGGGATATGTAAATGCAAACGGAATGGCTACGGAAGGAAACTTTATAATTCAAGATTTTCCTGAAAGTGAAGTTATCCCATTAAATGGACAATGGGATTTTTTTTGGCATGAACTTTATACACCTCGAGATTTCAAAGGGAATGGTAGTTTAGTTGAAGAAAAATCTGTAGCGGTTCCAAATCCTTGGAGTAGCTATGTTATTGATGGAGAGAAATTACCGAAAACAGGTTATGCGACTTACCGCTTAATCATTAAATTACCAGATAGTGAAATTGGCACAGTAAAGGCTATGCATATCCCAAGTGTCTCTAGTGCCTATGCGATATGGATTGACGGTGAAAAAAGGGCAGAAATGGGCAAAGTGGGTAGAAGTCATAGTGAGATGCAGCCAAGTAATTTACCGAAAACCATTTTTTTTATTACACAATCTAGTCAAATTGAAATTGTTATTCAAGTTTCTAATTTTTATCAAAGGAAGGCAGGGCTTTTTGAACCCATTTACTTTGGTGAGTCGGAAACCATTATGAAGTATCAAGAAAAAAATTTATTTTTTCGGGCAATGGTTATCGTTAGTCTATGGCTTATGGGGCTTTATCATCTTACATTATTTTTATTTCGGAAAAAGGAGCCTCGGTTTTTTTTATTTGGCATCGTTTGCTTAGTTATAGGGATAAGAACAATGCTAATTAATCGGGGGCTCGTTCCATATGTTCTTCCATTTCTCAATTGGGAGATGTCCAATAAAATTGAGTATTTAGGTGGAACAGTAGGAATGTTGTTTTTTGCATTATTTTCCTATACACAATTTACAGAGGATATGAGTAAAAGAGTTCGCAATATCATAATTGTTTTTTTCTCAACTTATAGTATATTTATTATTCTGTCGCCTTCGATTGTTTTTACGAGGTTTATGCTCCTTTTGCAAATCTTTATTATGGTTACGTTATTCTACTTATCTTATGTTTATATAACAGCCTTAATTAGAAGAAGATTGTTTGCTCTTTTAAATAGCGTAGCAGTAGCCATCTTAATAATTACAGGATTGAATGATTTTTTGTATTTTAATAATATTATTCAAACAACAGAGCTGACTTCTGTAGGATTACTATTCTTTATGTTTATTCAAACTATTATTATCTCAAGAAAGTATTCTATGTCCTTTACAGAGACGGAGAAGCTTTCGCATGATTTAGCTATTCTGAATGCTTCTTTAGAGCAGCAAATTCAGGAGCGAACAATGGAACTTCAGTACACAAACAAAGAACTACATGTAGCCAATCAAAAGTTAAATGATGCCCATCAATCAAGGAGCAAATGGCTTCA